>JAZKSH010000032.1:0-18630 GCA_036626195.1 Thermoplasmatota archaeon
CGCGGCTTGTCTATTTTTCCTTATTTAAAGATCCTTGCTAAGAAAAACTTTTTAAATATTGTATGCGTAAAGAGAAGTGGAATGGAGCATGATAAAGGATGAAGAAAAAATCTCTTAGATTTGTGTGTGTGGCGATCACGGCGCTACTAGTGTTCCAATTCTTTGGGATCGCACAAACACCTACGAAGGGGGAAGAACTCGAAGATTTCGTCTCCACTTCATTTGAATACGAATCTCACGAGAGTATAACCCTCTCGTCCCAGTGGGATTTTGAGTATAAGAACGGCGTAGTTTCAGGTCTAGGAACGGTCGATGACCCATACATCATCGAGGGATACGAGATCTCGAACACGGAAACGGCGATCGAGTTGGACGGGACCTCCGTATACTACGTCATAAGAAATGTTTATATCCATGACACTGAATCCACTGCCATCAAGCTATCTGGTTCCGTTCACGGGAAGATCATCAACTGTAGGATCGAGAACAACCAAGGGTACGGGATAAGGATAGAGAATTCAGAAGATACCGTCTTCTCCAACAACGTGATAACCGGCAATACTGACGGGGGGATAAATATCACCAATGCCCAGGGCAACGTCATCTCGGATAGTGTGATAGACGGTAACGGCGGTGCCGGTATAGAACTGGACAATTCCCAGGGAAACACGATCACCAATAACAGCATATCCGAGAACGCAAAACATGGTGTATACCTATCAAACGGAGCGCAGGGAAACACGATCTCGAAAAATACGGTCAGAGGAAACGATAAAACCGGTTTATACATGAACGCTGGAGACTCGAACGAAATAACGTATAATTCCTTCGAAGAGAACAATAAAGGAGTTTATATAGAGGCAGGCGCCAACAACATGATCCATCATAACTCATTCATAGATAATATCGAGCGCCAGGCTTTTGAGGCCTACACCGGTACGGAAAGCGGTGATCAATGGGACGACGGATCCGAGGGGAATCATTGGAGTAATTATACTGGGAGTGACTCCGATAACGACGGCATAGGCGACGAGCCCTACATCATCAATTCGATAGCGGGAGTTATAGAGATAAAAGATAACTATCCTTTGATGGAACCTATAAACACGAAACCGACGGCCATAATAACTTCCCCTCAGTGTATCGTTTCCGGGGAGGTCACGCTACGTGGCTATGCCTTCGATGACCAGGGGGTTGAAAAGGTGGAGGTTAAAATCGAAGGAAAAGGCTGGGTCGAGGTTGACGTCTCTGGAAAAGAATGGACATTTTCTCTCGATACGACCCAAGTGGACGACGGCTTTACGGAAGTCAGCGTCAGAGCCCATGACGGCAGCGAGTACTCCGAGGACGTAAGTGTCGAGGGGTTCGTAATAGCCAATAAAGAGGAAAGCGAGAATCCAACGGTTTCTAACATCGATATAGATGTGGACGGAGACACCACTAAAATAGAAGTCAGTGCAGAGGATAACACTCAGATCGCAAAGGTAGAAATCTGGGTGGACGGCGAACTTAGAGGCGTGGATAAGTACGCCCCATATACGTGGGAAGGAAAAGGGAGTGAGGAAACAAAGGCGGTCGCTTTTGACATATACGGTAACCAAGACGAGACTTCCCAACAGGTCGACGGCGATGGAGGGGGAGGAGAAGATGATGGCGAGGGTAGTATATTGGACCCAATGGGATTCGCTTTCTACGTGATCCCGATAATAATCATAGCATTAATCGGGGTTGGGCTCCTGTACAGGAAAAATAAAGACACGAGCCGTGAAGCAGTAGAGCCGCGTACAGAAAGGACCCGTGAAGAAAAGCCGCGTGAAAAAGATACCCGTAATAAAGAGCCCCCAGAACCCCCTCAATGAGGATCATCTAGAAGTCGGGGGAAAAGTAGATAATACATCCCACCCCTATAATCGCTCTGCCGGAGTTGTAACTTTCTGGCCAAGAAAATCCAAGCTACGATGTCCCGTCTGTGATTCGAAGATACCGGGAGGAGCCGATGAATGTCGAACATAATCACTGTCACCCCGGACGCTTTTCCCGCATACAAGATGGATCAGCTGGAAAGAGAAGTCGACTAGGTCAATGACGAAGCTCAGTACTTTCCCCTTCTGACAATGGTGTAGAGCAGCCAGATACCTATGAAAACAGAGACTAAAAATATGTAAGGTCCGAACATAGCCCCTTCTCCGAAGCTCACTATAAGAGCGGAGCCCACTATTATCGAGGCTGCGATGATGGTGAAACTGAGCCTGTTAGAGACGGTATCAAGGCGCTCTTCCATCTCTTCCATCTGCTGAATATCTATTTCTATCTGCAGCTCTCCTTTCTCTAGATTATCTAGAACGTTGTTAGCTCGATCCGGAAAGGTAGTAAAGAGCTCTTTATAATTTTTAATCGATTGATAGGCCTCCATCAACTGTTTCTTCGGGTTGTACCTTTCTTTCACAACTTCTTCTATCACGGGTGCGGCGGCTTTGAAGAAATCGAAATCTGGATGCAAGGTGGTGCAGACACCTTCGACCTCCATCAGTGCTCTTTCCATCAAAAGAAAATCCACCGGCAAAGATATATTGTGTGTTCTCGCAATATCCATGATCTCGTTTTCCAGCCCCTCTTTCAGCATCAGGTCCGGTTTATTTTTATAAAGCTGTAAAACATTTTCGATATCCCAAACCAGTTCGTCTTCGTCGTACTCGCCGTGGATTTCTCCGATATCAAGCAGTATATCTTTGACTGAATGTATATCGTTTTCGAACATGGCTATAAAGATGTCGATAAGTTTATTCCTCATCTCGTCCGTGAACATACCGATGGCTCCAAAGTCTAGTAAAACCAATGCTGCCCCGTCCTCCTCTTCTATGAAATGTATATTGCCCGGGGAGGGATCCGCATGGAATATTCCGTGGAGGAAGAACTGTCTCATCATATTCTGGGCCAATTTTTCAGCTATCTCTTCCTTGAAACTTTGAGGATAATCCGCGTCCATCAAAGTCCGCATGCTATCCCCCTGGATATTCTCGAGGATCAGGACTCTCTTTGTCAGGTAATCCCAGTGGACTTTAGGTATCTTTATCGTGGGGTCGTCTTCAAAGGCGTTGTAAAAGCGCTGAGCATTGCGAGCTTCCGTGGTATAGTCTAATTCCTTCTCCAGCATCTTTTTGAATTCTTTAGTCACTTCGTGGGGCTGGTAAAGTTCACTTTCAGGATAGACATCTTCCAGCATCCTGGTGAATCTCTCGATGAGCTCTAGATCTGCCTGAACTCTTTCCTCGATATCGGGCCGCTGAACTTTTATCACCACCTCCTCCCCACTTTTGAGTTTTCCTTCATGTACCTGCCCAATGGAGGCCGCGGCAAGAGGTTCGTTATAAAATTCATCGAATATATTTTCTATATCTTCACCCAACTCCTCCTCGATGATTTCCTTGGCTTTTACAGGGGAGAACGGGGCCGCCTCGTCTTGTAACTTCTGGAGTTCTTTGGCAAAGTGAGGAGGGATCAGATCTGGTCGGTTTCCCAAAAACTGTCCGAGTTTGATAAAAGCCGGTCCTAAATCTTCAAAAAGCTGCCGCAGTTCATGGGCTTTCACCTCCTGCATGGTTTCTTCTAAACGGGCACCCATCTTCTCTCTTGAAACAAAACTCGTTAGACCCAATTCTCTTATAAAATCAACCAGGCCATGCTCCATGAGGATTTCAGCCAATTCCCTCATTCTTCTGATCTTCCTACTTCTTTTCATAACCCTTCTCTAGAGGCATTGTCATACTTATAATTTAAATTTTGTCCGACAGAGCTCTTGCAAATTTGGTGGGTTCTATCCACAATCTTTATTAAATGATCGACGATATTTCGTTCGGTAATCATGTTAGAAACACCTGTAATCATCGTGAATTATAAGACCTATGGAGATTCCATCGAAAAAAAAGCCCTTGAGCTCACTAGAACCATCGAAAAAGAGAGTAAAAAGAATTGGGCAGTTTGTCCTCAGCCCACTGATATACGGATGCTCTCCGAGAATACCGACGTTCCACTTTTGGCTCAGCATATAGATGCGGTGGAACCGGGCAGTAACACTGGTCATATCTTGTTGGAGAGCGTGAAGAGTGCAGGAGTTCACGGCACGCTGATCAACCATTCTGAAAGGAGATTGAAACTCTCCTCTATCGAGAAAATCGTGGAGCGGTGTAAAGAGAACGATCTGGAAACGATAATCTGTGCGAACAATCCTGGAGTAGCGGCTTCCGCCGCGGCACTGGACCCTGGATACGTCGCTTACGAGCCCCCAGAATTGATCGGAGGAGACGTGTCCGTGTCGAGCGCAAAACCGGAGGTCGTGAAAGAAGCGGTGGAGAAAGTAAAGGAGGTCAACTCTAACGTGAAAGTGCTGTGCGGCGCCGGGGTCAAAAACGGCGAAGATGTGAAAACGGCCCTCGATCTAGGCACTGAAGGTGTTCTTCTAGCCTCCGGTCTGGTCAAATCTGAGAAAAAGAAAGAAGTGATAAGGGACCTAGAGAGCGGACTGTAGGTAAATTTTTACTCGCTCCCGCCCCATTTTTTTAGTGAATCTTTGCTTTTTCGAGGGCCTCTAGCAAATATTATGTCGCCGCCTTTCAAGTTTATATCTTTTTCCGGCCCATAAGCCCAGTTATCTCCTCTCCTGATGGCGATCACCTTCATGCCGATCTCCGTGGCCATCTCCGACTCTTTAAGGGTTTTTCCATCTAAAAATGACCCCCTCTGGATCTCCTTTCTCACCAGGAATTCGTCCGATTCCTCTAGGCTTTTCTTCATCACGGGGTGGAGGTCGATATCTCTCAAGACTACATCTGCGATATCTAGAGCCGCATCTGCAAATCTTTCGATGGAATCTGCCATCTTGAGGAGAATCAAATTCTTATCGCCGTCTTCTACATGATTTTCCAGTACTTTAGTGATTATCGAATCCTGCAGATCGTTGACCTTTTGCTCAAGATTAAAGACTTCTTCGGCTATCTCCCGATTGTGGTAAAGTAGAGAAGAATAGGCCAGATCGAGCATCAATTCTGAAGTATCTTTCATTTCCAGAAGCTCTTCTTCAGCCTTCTTCATTCTATCACCTCGTCCCATCTCGCCTCGGCGTGAGCGACCGGCCAAAGTTTTTCGTATCCCTCTTCGTGAGCCCTGACTATCAACATATCTTCCGCCTTTAAAGAGGTCTCTCCGTTAGGCCCCTGTATCCACCTCTTTTCGTGCCTGATCCCTATCACTCTGACACCGGTGACCGCTTCGAGCCTCAATTCTCCAAGGGTTTTACCGGCGAGATCAGAACCCTGTTCTATCTTCAAAGTAAATACTTTCTCGTCGGCTTCACTCAAGATATGAGGAAGCATCGGGGTCAGATCTATATCAGCTTCAAGAAGTTCAGCCATATCTTCCGCTGCGTCCGATATCTGTTCAGCAGCGGAAGCTACCTGTAATAGACCACTGAGCTGTTCCGCTTCTTTTCTTTTCCTAGCCCCTAACATCGATTTCAATCTTATCTGGTACATCATCTTATCCATCTCTGATTCCAGATTCCGTACTTCTTCCGCCAGCTCCTCGTTCTCAAAAACGATAGCCGCATAGGCTAGGTCCGCTATCAATTCCGAATCGTCCTTCATCAACGTCAACAGTTCCCTCACCGATGTATCCTCGTAAGAGAGCTCGGCATGGTCCTCGTCCAATTCCTCTTTGGTAGCTCTTCTGCTCATATTATCACCAACCAAACCATCAAGGCTAAAGATATTATCCCGATGAAATCACACAGGGTGGTTTCGACGGGGATCACGATATTATCTGGATCCAAGCCCCTATGGTAAGCCCCTAAAGAGACTCCAACAGTGATCAAAGTAATGGAAAAGATCGTAATAAAACCTGCCCCGATTATGACCGTGAATATCTGTAAAGACGTCACGCCGAAGTCGAGGACGAAACCACCGATCGCCATACCGACTCCGAAGACGAAGAACACGAAGAACCCCATTCCTATCATAATCCAGATATTTTCCTGGAGCTCTTCATCTTTGAAAGTAGAACCTATCCTTCCAGTGTGGAGTGAAGAAGATATTCGAGCGCCCAATATCGCTCCCAGGTTTCCACCCACCCCGTTCAATATGGGAACAAGGAACAGCAGCACGGGGTAAATCAATAGAGTCTCTTCTATAGAGCCGAGGACGAAACCACCGGTTACGCCTATCACCCCCATCATCGTTAACAGCCCTGCGCTCTCCTTGAATATGTTTTTCCACCGATATGTCACAGTATCAACCACCCGAAAAGATTGGCATAGCCGAATAAGAAGATGAGGGTGATGACGTCTCCAGCAGTCGTCAGTATGGGTCCAGTGATATTATCTGGATCAACGTTAACTTTCATGGAAAATGCTAAAATTGAAAAGGTCAAAAATACAAGGATCAGGGCAGCAGTGACACCGGTAAATACTGATACTAGAAAGATAACTCCTATAATAGCGTAAGAGACCTCGTAAGGAAGAAAAAAACTGAGCCCCCATAAAAACACAGGGAATAATGCAGAAGTAAAAAGACTGAGCGCCAGTGAGCCCTTTATATTTTCTTTACCCGCGTCGGAGGTCAGGCCTTGGTTGAGTAAGCCGAGATGGTAAGCCGAGCCCAGTCTTGAACCCAAAGTGGTGGATATATTTCCCCGCATACCTATGACAGCGGGTACGATGATTATAAGGCCAGGGATCATATCCAGTACTCTTTCCATACCGGCTAACACCGATCCCGCTAAAGCCCCGCCTAATATACACAAAAAGAGCATCGGTAACGTCTCTATTATGACCCGCTTTTTATCCATCGTTCTCTTCGAATTGAAATAAGATATAAATTTTTTTACATCATGAAATCTTTTTCTTAGAATCTCACTGCATCACGATCAGCGCTTCTTCCGGACAAGTCTCGGCACAGCAGTAGCATCTTATGCACTTCCACCAGCTTATCTTGGGGCCGTAGCTCTTCTTGGTGATGGCGTTTTTAGGACATATATCATGACATTCCCAGCACTTGATGCATTTATCCTTCCGCAGCTCCGGTCGATCGAGATATATATTAGAGAAGAGATTCGCTATAAAATTCGGAATTCTTAACGGTGCAGACCCTCCCGGCGGATACTCGATCTCTCGTTCAAAGGAAGAAGGTTTCCTGTTCGGATATTCGATAGAGTCGAAGTCCATCTCTGTCTCCGATAAGGTCGGCACCTTCTGAGGAGGTATACCAGCTAATCTACAGGCAGCGTAATCACATGCGACCTCGTTTTTAGAAGCTAAGATGGAGTTCAACTCCACCGTTTCTCCACCAGAAGGTCCGTTTCCTCCCATCCCGACTATTCCGTCCATTATCGATATTCTAGTATCGACTGTAGAATTCAGATCTAATAGCATCTTTCCGAACTGATTCAACTGCTGGAATTGGCCGTGATACGCCGCCTTCGACAAACCGTGGACCAGACCAAACTGATTTTTAACCGCCCCGGTGAACACAGTGAGAGTGTGAGTCTTCAGTTTAGGCAAGTTTACGATGCCGTCCACCTCTTCGGCAAGCTTGATAAGATCAAATGATTTTTTCGTTCCTCCTTCTGCAAATTCTTCCGTGATCTTCTCCACATCATAATTCAACCTGGCGCTGGTTTCTTCTTCGATCTTTAACCAACCACTTTTTTCATAATGCTTTTCTAAATTGCTTTCAGTCATGCGGCCCGCAGGGCTGTCACCCACTATTATCTCTACATCTTTTTTCTCTAAGACCTTTATCACGGCTATAATGAAGTCGGGATGGGTTACAACCGCTTTATCCGGAGATGTTCCCTTCAGTAGATTTGGGTTCACTAATATAGTTTCTCCGTCTTCGACAAATTCATCCACACCCCCAAGTGCGGCGAAAGCTTCTTCGACCACTTCATATGCGCTTCCATAATCACTACATTTGTCGATGAAAACTTCCATACTCAATCCAAAATGTTTATATTATAAGTATTTGTAGGTCAATGTGAGATGTGTTTAGCTGTTCCTGGTCTGATAAAGAGCATCGAAGGCGACGAAGCCGAGATAGACTTCGGAGGTGTCACCCGCACAGCTAACGTTTCTCTTGTAGATGCCGAGGAGGGAGAATATGTGATAGTCCATGCGGGCTACGCCATCGAAAAACTCGAGGAGGAAGAGGCCGAGAAAAGTCTGGATGCTTGGGACGAAGTGATGGAAGCCCAGAAAAAAGTACAGAGCTAACGCCCTTTACTCCCTTATAAGAAAAATTAAAAAAATTAAATGTTTTTAAGACCGAAACGGTTTTACTCTAGTTTCACTTCTTACATCCCAGGAGGCATTCCGCCGCCCATTCCTCCGGGCATTCCGCCGGGACCGCCTGGTCCACCGGCTGGCGGGCCGCCTCCTTCTTCGCCTCCGCCTTTAGAGGCGATTACGTCGTCGATCCTCAGTATCATGTTGGCGGCTTCGGTGGCGGACTTGATAGCCTGGTTCTTTACCCTGTAGGGCTCGATGATCCCTTTTTCAAGCATATCTTCTGGTTTTTCGCCGTCCTCGACGTTCACTCCGTGTGCCTTCTTTCCTTCTTTTTCATGTGCCGTGTTCAGATTCATCAACACGTCTATACCGTCTAAGCCCGCGTTTTCACTGATGGTTCTCGGCACGATGTCTAAGCTATCGGCGAAATCCTCGAAAGCTATCTGTTCTCTTCCTTCGATATTGCCGCTCATCTCCGTTAACCTGTTAGAGAGTTCTGTCTCGGTGGCTCCTCCTCCTGGCAGTACTGCGCCATCTTCTATGGCTACCGAAACGACCTTTATGGCGTCTTCTACCGCTCTTTCCAATTCATCGACTACGTGTTCCGTTCCGCCTCTCAGCAGTAGGGAAACGGCTTTTGCCTCTTCAGTTCCTTCAACGAAGGTCATGTTGCTGCCCGAAACGATCCTCTCGTGGACTCGGTTAGCCGTACCAAGGTCTTCAGAGGACAGATCCTTTAAGTTGTTGACAACGCTGCCTCCGGTTGCCTTCGCCAGTTTCTTCATGTCGGATTTCTTGACTCTCCTGATAGCGAAGACACCCTCTTTGGCCAGGTAATGCTGGGCTAGATCATCTATGCCCTTCTGACAGAGCAGGACATTCGCGCCGGAATCTTTCACCTGTTTGACCATCTCTTTAAGGCTCTCTTCCTCTTGATTGACGAATTTTTCTAACTGATCGGGATCCGTTATCTCGATGGAAGCGTCTATCTCTGTCTCCTTGACTTCTAGTGCGGAATTCAGCAAGGCTATCTTCGCATATTCTATATCTTTCGGCATGTTGTCGTGAAGTCTTTCTTTATCGAGTAGGACTCCATCGATCATCTCGCTGCTGTCCACACTCGCTCCCGCCTGTTTTTCTATCTTGATGTTGTCGATATCGGCCATGTAGCCGTCGTCGGTCTCTTCGGTTATGTGGTGGACGGCATGAACGGCGATCTCCGCGAGATTTTCTTTGTTAACTTCAACGTTCTTACCGGTCATGGCTGTAGATGCGATATTTTTCAGTTCTTCCTTATCTTCTGAATTTATCTCGATCTTCAAGTCCTCCAAAACTTCAGATGCTTTTTCTGATGCGAGTCGGTATCCGTTCGCTATGGTGGAAGGGTGAAGCTGATCTATCCTGTCTTCGGCTTTCTTCAACAATTCTCCTGAGACTATCACCGCCGAAGTTGTACCGTCACCGCACTCTTCTTCCTGAGTTTCGGCAACTTCCACTAGCATCTTAGCTGCTGGATGTTCAATATCTATCTCGTTGAGTATGGAAACACCATCGTTGGTTATGACCACGTCGCCGAGATTGTCCACTAACATCTTGTCCATCCCTTTCGGACCCAGCGTGGTTCTCACCGCGTCGGCTAGGGCTTTCGCAGCCTGTATATTGTTCTTCTGTGCGTCTTTGCCGCTTTCTCTTTCCGTATCTTCTTTCATCACGAATATAGGTTGCTGTCCTGACATCATGGTTACACCTCTTCATCCGAAGGAAAAAAGAGGTTCTATATATAGTTTACTATCCAACCAAATTCTAGCCGAAAGACGCTCAAAAATAGATCTTTAAAATCGTGACTTGAGGACTACGATGCCATCGGAGGAAGTTATGCTTATGGGTTGCTTTCCCGTAGTGTGATCAGTCCCTCTCATCTTCAGTACCTCGAGGTATTTTCTTCGAGTGCCCTCTTCTTCCAACATGGACAACAATATCACGCTATCGACCGCATAGGTGATCTCTGGTGGATAGTGCTCCTCTGGGGCGACTTCACCGGTTAGAAGAGTGACGGCTTGCCAATTTTTCAAAAGATTGGTCAACTCGAATAGGAACGTCCGGTAATTCTCTTTGTAAAATTCCCCTACAACGGTTATCGGATCGATTACTATCCGCTGCGGCATGACCTCAGCTATTTTGTCATCTATGTGGTCTATCAACTCTTCATAACCCTCTTTTTGAAGCAGTAATCCTATATCCTCATATTTGATCTCGTCACCAAAAAAATCCTTATTTATAAAATCAAATTGACCCGCATATCTCAACATCCACTGGGAAGGTTCAGACAATGTCGTAAAAAACAAGCACTGCTCACCGTTTTCCGCACCTTCCATAAGAAAACTCATGGCGAAAGTGGTCTTTCCCGTACCCGCGCCCCCGGCAATAAGTCCGACTGATGGGAAGGGAAAACCTCCAGCTACCATCTCGTCCAATCCTTTGACGCCAGTTGAAATCCTTTTGAATCCCGCCATTTTTTCAAGCCTCCTTACAATCATCTATATCGATATGCGTCTCTATGTGTTCTTTGAGAACTTTGCTCAACTCCGGGTGTGAATCGCTGTCTATAACGAAACAGCCCAGCATACCAGACGATTCGTCTATCATGTTTTTGAATAATTTTATGAACTCCTCCACCTTATCCATACTGTTGTAGTTAAGCATGGACGATATATTATCTATAAGTAGGAAATCGATCTCATCGATGGAAGCGAAGCGCGACTCTTTCCCTCCTCCAGGCTCGAAGACATCGAGCAGATGCTTTATGTGGAAAGGGCCGTCCACGAAATTCACATTGTCTCTATCCACCTTTTCTTCCCCGGACATGCTAGTCACTGTATCAATATACCATATGTTTTCCTGATTGACATCGTGCATATGTAGAAGATAAGCCATGTACTGATGAGGTCTGTCCAAAACTACGAAGTAACCTTTCTTACCCTCAAGATCCAAAAATCCTTTCAAAAGGAGTAGATTCGTTTTGGCTATCTGGGTGAATGAAGTGTCAACCAGAAGGGAAAGATTTGGGTTGTCACCTTCAATCCCATTTATTTTTTCCATTAGATTTTCGACTACAGATAAATCTCTTTCATTCATCGTCCACTCTTTCAACCCAACTATAGGAAAGTATATATGTTTTTCCTAGATTTAATGATATATTTCTTTATACCACGCTTTTCAGATCAACAAAACATATAAAAGCGAAGGCAATCTTCTGATACCGATGGGTCGGAACGTTATCAAGGTGAAAGACCTTACGAAAAAATACAACGGTACGGTCGCTGTCGAAGGAATCTCGTTCAAAGTAAGAGAGGGTGAGATTTTTTCTTTAGTCGGTCCTAACGGCGCGGGGAAGACAACAACAGTGGAAATCTTAGAATGCTTGAGGAAACCAACTTCGGGCGATGCTACGGTCCTCGGCCATAACATTTTGGAGGAAGAAGCGAAGATTAAAGAGAAGATAGGCGTGATGCCGCAGAATTTCAATACACTTGAAAGATTAACCGCTAGAGAGAACATACAGTTGATGGCCGACATCTACGGTTCCAAAAATATCGATGAGATCTTGAAAAAGGTCGGCGTCGATGAATTTGAGGACAAAAAATTTGCCGATCTTTCCGGCGGGATGAAAACGAAAGTCGGTATAGGCATGACCTTGATATCCAACTCCGACCTTCTGTTCTTGGATGAACCGACAACTGGTCTTGACCCCCACGCTCGAAGGGAGACTTGGAACCTGATAAAGGAGCTTAAAAAAATGGGTAAAACCGTATTTTTAACCACTCACTACATGGAAGAAGTAGAGAACCTCAGCGATAGAGCTGCGATACTGATAGACGGCGAAATAGAGGTCATCGATACCATCGAAAATCTGATAGAAGATCACGGTGGAGGCATGAAAGTCAAAGTGTTTGATAACGGTGAGGCTATAGAGATCATAGAGGAGAGCGCCGACGAAGTGATAAAAGGAGGAAAAAAAAGTTTAACGACCGGCATATTCGACGATAAAAAGGAAGCGAGGCAAGTACTCATAAAACTTTTCCAGCTCGATTGTGAAGTCGAAGTAGAAGAAGCCGGCATGGACGAAGTGTTCATAAGATTGACAGGGGGTAAGATAGACGAAGGAGGTGAACTGGTGTGAAGCGAACTTTTGCATTATTTATCGCTCTGATCAAAAACTGGTTCAGGAGCAAATCCGGTGTTTTCTTTTCCATCTTATTCCCTGTGATGCTTCTGCTGATATTCAGCACCGTTTTTGGGGGTCAGGGCGCCGCAGAATACACCCTTTATGTCCAGAACGATGACATCGTTGAAGGCAATGCGACTCAAACATCGGAAGCGTTCATTAAAGCCTTAGATTCTGCTGAATCTTTGAACGTTCAAGAAGTTGATAATATAACTGAACATCAAGAGGACAGTGCTTTCGGTAGTTACCGAGGTCTGCGTATAGAAGAAGGTTTCAATGAAAGCGCCATAAATAAGAGCATAGAACTCAGGATGATAGTGATACAGGATACTATAGAACGTATGAACGGCAACTCCTCCGACGAAGACATCCCAGATGGGATGAATGAAAGTGAGATCGAGAATTTTACGGCGGAGAGCGCGAAGATAGTTTTGATGCTAAACGAAGACGATCAGGCGGCTCCTATGGTCAGAGGGACGGTTTACGGGGTGGTAGACTCGTTCAACTCCCGGATGCTGGGCCTGAATGAAAGTGACACCACTGTGAACATTACTGAGGAATCGAGGGGAAAGAAAGGTCTGCAGCCCGTGGATTATTACCTGCCTGGCTTCATCGCCGCCTTCATAATGACAAACGGTATTATAGGAGTGACCGGGAACATCTCCGAGTACAAGCGGAACGGGACTTTGAAGAGGCTGACCGCCTCGCCCTTGAAGAAGAAGGACTGGATCCTGGCAAACGTGGCCCAACAGACGGTACTCGCCTTTTTACTCACCGCAGTCATGATACTCATCGCCATATTGGTATTTGATGCTCAGGCCTATCCCGGACCGTACGCCGTAGGGCTGATATTTCTTGGTGCCGTCGCCTTCTGCTCAGTTGGCATCGTTCTGGGTGGGCTGATAAGAGATGTTGAGGCCGCTAGCGGCGCCGGGAACGCTATAGCTTTCCCGATGATGTTCCTGTCAGGTGCGTTCATCCCTATAGAGACATTTCCAGATTACCTGAAAACGGTAGCTAGATTTTTACCGCTCTATTATTTCCACCAGGGACTTAGAGAGATAATGATCCTGCAGAATCCTTCCGAGGCGATGATCGCCTACGTAGTCGTGGGTATCTTCGGATTGTTCTTTATAATACTGGCCATAAAGACTACAAAGTGGAAAGATATGTGATGAGGAGGAGGAAAAAAGATGGTAAAGTTGAGACCCGACAAGATGAATCTAGAAGCCGGTTATTCAGCTTCACCCACGGTATTCAAAAATATGGGGCTGTATCTGGAAGATACTTTCGAAAATCGAAAGGGAGTTGAGCTGGTCGTTAAAGAGAAGAGCCAAAACGAGTGGTGCGTGGAAGAGGTTTAAGCGCCTTTTCACCTCTCTATTATCTCTATATCCTGAGGTATGGTGAATTCCTCTCCTCGTACGTGGCAGACCGACCCCACTTTTTCGATATTCAATCTCCCGTTCTTCACGGCGCCTTCATCCGCGGAGATATGGACCACTTTACCGACCAGCCAGTGGTGGTCACCTACTTCGAAATCGTCCCAGTACTCGCATTCCAGATTGACCGGAGCTTCCTCTACACCTGGAGACCTTACTTTTTTAGATTTTTCTTCTGAGAGTCCGACTTCTTCGAATTCGCTTTTAGTTCGGTCCAAGCTCACTTCGCTCTCTATACCTTTCTCCATCCAACTTTCGGTCAGAGGCGCGATCACGAAATCACCTGTTTCCCTGGCATTCAGTAGACTGTCCTTTTCTTTGCCGGCTGAGACTCCTAGAAGCGGCGGGTTGAAGGAGAGAGGGCTGACAAAACTGTACGGCCCGATGTTGGAATTCCCTTCTGGGCCTAGAGTCGAAATGCAGACCGTCGGCCTAGGAGTTATCAATCCGAAGTAGTTTTTCATATCCATCTTATCACCGATCTGCTATAAACATAGCCGGTTAAAAAGGTTAGCTTTCCTGAATTTTTGGCTCCGCTTTCGTGGAAATAATTATATAGGAAAAATCGGTGTACAAGATGTTTTCATATCTATAAGCCCCCTAACTTGGAACAAAGCTCCAATGAGTCGCAAATTACTTCGTAATTTGCACCCACGAGGAATCTTCGATTCCTCTCAGTCGCGAAACTTCTTTCCATTCGCTTTCGCTCCTACCTTGGAACAAAGCCCCAATGAGTCGCAAAATGTTCACTGCGTTCACATTTTGCTCCCGTAGTGTAGTTCGGCCAACCATCTTGGCCTCTCGAGCCAAAGACACGGGTTCGAATCCCGTCGGGAGCATACTTCTTCCTATATATATGGGGTTTAATGCTGTAACTATTCTTTAAGCGTTTTAACCTTCTTATTCTTCAGTTATATCTTAAATCCCCGTCCCCCATACCACTATTGGTTCATATCTTGTAATTATACATAAAACTGCTCAGTAGAAAATCTTCAAGAATGGGAGAAATAAGAATATAAATTGAAAGTATTTCGAGAAATATCGAGGTTTTCTACCGAGCCCCTACATCCTAAATCTTTTATATACCTACTTCATGAGTGCTTTTTGATAATATGAGATCAGTTAGCTATGTGATAGTAGTAGGTCTGATAAGCGTACTGGTCATGAGCAGTTTTGTCGGAGCGATGGCTGATCATGGAGATGCTTCAGAAGAGGATATGGATCCGGGTATCGATGATGTAAAGATGGAAGAGAGTTTGGTTACATCACGACACTCTAAGGAGGAAAGGGCGGATACGGATTCGAATTCACTAGACTCAAATTCGGAAGATCAATGGCGTTGGCTTTATGACCATGCTCACAGGACGGAAACCAATAATGCTATAGGCGCTAACACAGATACCACGTGGCATGGGGGTATGAGGATCGACCTCTCTGATGATATAGGTTCGATTATAACCGAAGTAGCTTATTATAATATGGGCCAGGACGCCGATTCCGTGCAGGCCCACGTTGCCGAGGAAGCTGGAGGAGCTCCCGGAAATTGGCTAGCCTCTTCAGATGTCTACGTACCGGATGGGGATGGCTGGGTAGAGTTAGGTCTCAATGAGCCGGTGGAAATAGAATCTCCGGGAGAGTACTGGATAGTGCTCGAGATAGACGATAAGGGAGAGAATTATTTCCCCTTTGGGTGTATCTCACCTCACGTCATCGATGGACAATACATGGCTTTTGACGATCCCCATGTTCCTGAGAACTGGGACGATCTTAAAGACGACCGTATCGGCGGAGCATGGTCCCTTGAAGCGAGAGTAGAAAACGTCGGCACCCTTCCGGCGACAAACATTTCTTCGAGTACGGTCACACTGAACGGCGATCTTCGGGGTGATCCTGCCGATGTCTTCTTCAAATACAGAGAGAGAGGGAGTTCTGCGTGGAGCGAAACCACGCCTACTCATGAGGAGACTGGCAAATTCAGTCACATAGTTAGGGGGCTGTCCAATCTTACCGAATACGAATTTAAAGCCGTAGCTGAGTTCGAGCATGAAGGACAACTGGTAGAAGTTGAAGGAGATCCTCTTGTATTCATGCCCGGATACGTATCGCGGACCACTCAGATCAAAGAAGAGTGGGAACAGTACGATGCCTTCGGCGATAACCTCAGGATAGAAGACGACGCCCTTGGATTGGATACAAAGATGGAATGGACGGAGACCTACGAATATGGAGGAGAAACAGGCGACGGACCGAGTGAGACGGTGGACGTCTCTAACACAGCCGAGATAGAGGTGCAGATGTCCGGAGCCGGCGGAGGGGGAGACATGTGGACCGAAGGTGCCGGGGGATATGCTGGAGGTGACGGCGGCTATGTAGAAGCCACTTTAGACGTGTCCGACTTCGACCAGATAGATATATGGGTCGGAGAAAGAGGCGAAGGTGGAGAAGAATTTGTACAAGCGTCCGGCGGCTGGGGAAAAGCCAGCGGCGGCGGCGGATACTTAGAAGCTGATAACGCCTCTACTGGCGCCGGCGGAGGTTCAACGGAGATATGGGCAAGCGACGGAACGCCTCTTGCCGCTACAGATGCCGGCGGTGGAGGGGGTAGTTACTATGAATTTATAGGTTATTTAGAATACGGCGGCGGTGGAGGCGCTAGAGCCGGAACAGGCGGCACCGGCGACGATGGAGTAGGCGAAGATGCTGATCCCGCGGATCCAGAATGGGACAGTAACGGATACGGCGGGGACGGCGGTGATTACGCCAATAATCTCGAAGGGGGTCTAGGAGGAGGAGAAGTGAACTCCGATTACCTCGTCGGCGAACCACAGATCGATATAGGTGAGGGAAAGCCGGGTGGAGGTCCGGACGGACAGCCCGGTACTAACGCAACAGTACAGGTGACTTACAGGGAATATTATGAAGAATCTTCCCGAAGGTGCGAACCCCTATCTCTGGAAGGAGTTGACAACGTTGAAGACAGTCTGATAGTTTGGGAAAGCAACGAACCTCAAGGCACCTCTATAGATATATATACGGCGGTGACCGATAATCCGGAGCAAACTCCGGGAGATTGGGACCTGGCAACGAACGGAGATAGTATACCTGACATAGGAGAAGGCGATAATCTCACGGATAAGTATCTCTGGGTCAGGCAGGATTTCTCCACCACCGATTTCACTGTGACTCCCGAGTTGCACGATATCAGCGTGGCGGTGGAACAGTCCGGTGTCGAAAGATTCGACTTGACCATAAACGATCCGGAACCCCAGACGGGGAACGGAACGACGGATCCTTCACCAGGAACGTACTCTTTATTTGACGAAGGTTACGAGGTCCCTGTACAGGCGATACCCGAAGGGAACTGGACGTTCAGCCACTGGATGGGAGATTATCCGGATGGACAGCAGGAACAAGAAGAGATAACCATCGTGATGGACGACGATAAAGATATCACGCCTTATTTTGAAGATGTTGATACAGAAGTAGAATATAACCTTACCATCTCGATCGAAGGAACGGGCACTACGGATCCAGCAGAAGGCAACCACACATTTTCCAGCGGTGAAGCAGTGCCCGTAAAGGCCGATCCTGCAGAAGGCCATGTATTTTCAGAGTGGACAGGAGACGTGCCTGCCGGTGGAGAGGAAGAAGAAGAGATAACTCTCATCATGGATGAAAACAAGTCTATAACGGCACATTTCATCGAGATGTTCGAGCTGACCGTCCATATAGATGGAGAAGGTAATGTAACAGACCATGAAGACTTCGAGTTCCAAGACGGCGATACCAAAGATTATGTATACGGGACAGAAGTCACTCTCACGGCGGAAGCTGACAAACACTGGTACCTCGAAGAATGGACCGGTGACAATGAAACGGGAACGGAAGACACGATAAACATAACTATGGACTGGGACAAAGAGATAACCGCGGTCTTCGCAGAGAAAGACTACACTCTGACGGTCAACATAGAAGGTGGAGGGACGGTAGAAGATCATGAAGAATTCGAGTTCCAAGACGGCGATACCAAAGATTACACACAGATGACGGACGTCACTCTCAGCGCGGTTGCTGACGAACACTGGTATCTTGAAGAGTGGACCGGCGACTACGAAGGAACGGAGGAACAGATAACCATAACGATGGATGGGAATAAGACCATCACCGCGGTGTTCGAAGAGCACCGCTACACTCTCGATGTGACTACAGACGGACAGGGATCAGTAAATATAGAACCTGATAAGGAGGAGTATGAACCTACTGAGCAAGTCACCCTCACTGCCGAACCCGCCGAACATTGGGACTTCGTCGAATGGACGGGAGACTATGAAGGAGAGGAAGAAGAGATAACCATAACGATGGACGAAGATAAGTCCATTACGGCACTCTTTGAGATACATCAGCGGAACTTGACTATTGATATAAACGGGGACGGAAGAACAGAACCGGAAGAGGGCACTCATACATACGACCATGGGGAAGACATCACTGTTGAAGCTATAGAGGACTATTTGGGCTGGTACTTCAGCCACTGGGAAGGAGACGTACCCGAAGGCGAGGAAGACCAACAAGAGATAATCATAACCATGGAGAGCGATAGATCCATTACGGCGGTGTTCCAGATCCAAGAATACGACTTAACCATAGATATAGATGGAGAAGGCAGTCTCTCGGATCTAAAGGAGGGC
>JAZKSH010000033.1:0-18338 GCA_036626195.1 Thermoplasmatota archaeon
GTGTATATTTTGATATCCTGGGTGAATTCATACAGTTCTAGAGCTTCTTTTGCAACCAGGTCCTCGGAACCAACGAGACCGACCTTTTTGTTCTTGTAGAGCGGGGCGTCACAGACCACACAGTAACTGACACCTTTACCTTCGTATTCCTCTATACCTTCTATAGGCGGCTTTTCGTGCTGGATACCCGGAGCGATTACCAGACCTTTTGTCCTGAATCGCTTTTCGGCACTCTCGACCAGATACCCATCACTTTCGGGATCTATCTTGACTATGAGAGCCTTCTCATGGACGACCTTGGCACCGAACCGCTCGGCGTGTTTTCTTCCCCTCTGCAGTAGTTCTTTACCAGATATACCCTCTGGAAATCCGAAGTAATTATCGATTTTATCCACTTTTCCCAACAGCTTGCTCGGCTGATTCAGGATCAAAGTTTTCAAATCGGCCCTGCTCGTGTAAACGGCTGCGGAAAGACCTGCAGGTCCTCCTCCTATAACCACTGCATCATATTCATCTTCTCTCATATTATCCTCCTCTTATTAGGTGTATTCTCAAACACGCATGCGTCAAATATCTTTTTGGTCAAAATCTGATCTTGTTCGTTCTTCATAATGATTTTTCAATATCATTTCTCTCGGCTTAAGTATTTCTCATAATCTGTCAAAGTCGGCCCTTCTTGTCGACTTTCGAACTCATCCATCTTTTTCTTTATCTCTTTGAAATCCTGTTCGTCGAGATCATTTACCACTATAGGATAGAACATGTCTTCCTCATGAAAGGTATGAAAACGGATTTTTCCAGTCACCTTATCGATTTTTTCGCTCAAATCATTCCAACTCTTATTTGTCCAGTCTTTTTCACTCTTCAGGATTTCTTCCACCAGTACTTTGACATCTTCTTTTATCCCTTCGTGTTCATCTTCTAATAAAATCGTATCGCCTATCCTCCCTTTTTGACTCCATACGGGAAATATCAATTCCTCTTCCTTGAGTAGATGTTCTTCGAACTGCTTAAGAGCTACCGAGATCATCTCGATCTTTTTTATTTTATCTTTATATTCTACCCCTTCGTTAATGTCCGATTGATCCTTGATGTCTTGGTTCACAGATTCCGCGATAGAATCCAACATATCCAATAAAGCGACGATTTTTTTATGGTCTGAAGTCAACCTTTTTATAGGATGTCCTTTATCTAATTTTTTTATCAATTGAACAGATTCCTCCTCATAAAGCTTGACGTATATTTTACTAATCTTCGGAAGATCACCTTTCTCTAGATCGAAACCATCCCTATACATCTCTAGAACGGCTGAATAAAGATTAAAAGGCTCACAGTTCTGCAACTGATCGAACGCTTCTTTTTCGGTTATATCTCCACCATTGAATGCCTGTAAGACCTCGATCACTTTTTTCGTTTTCATATCATGATACACCCCCTTTATCCGCAGAGTCATATCCTGGTGTAAAACAGCAGTACCCTATCTCATCTTGGGTTATATCATCCAAGGCGAATTTTTTCAATATTTTAGATAGGCATTTCACACTCATATTAACCACTTTAATCACAATAATGTGCGTAAAGTATATAAACATTGTGCCCCTATGTCTACATGAAACATCATGAAAGAAGATATGATAGAGCAGGGGATAAAAAGTACGAAAAAAACGATCATGGAAGAATTGTTAGGTAGAGATCTGACCGCTTTAGACCTTGCTGAGATTGTAGGTATAAACGAGAGCGCCGTAAGAAGACATCTGAGCAAATTGGAGTCCGATGGATTCGTGAGAACTTACTTTGAAAAGGCCTCTAAAGGGCGTCCAAAAAAGTACTTTGCTCTCACGGATGAAGGAAAGAAAGTCTTCCCCAAACAGAACGAACTTCTGTTGAATCTGGTGATAAAGCATCTAAGGAAAACAGTCGATGAAGAAGTTCTTGAAGAAATCTCAGATAAAATCGTTGATGATTTGAAAGAGTTTTTTCTTGAAGTAGATGATGTTTCCCTCGAAAAAAAGGTTGAAAAAGTAGTTAAGAATTCCGACGAGTTGGGTTTTTACTGTTCTTACACAAAAGACGATGGTTCCTATACTCTAACCTACGAAAATTGTGCTTTTGGAGAACTGCCAAAGAAACAGTCTTCGTGGTTGTGCAGCATCCATCGAAAGGTTTTAGATGATATTCTAGGCGAGGCGGATATTCAGCAGAAGAAGTCTATGAAGGAAGGAGACAAGATATGTTTGCAGAAGATAGAAAATAGGTAAGGTTAATGAAAAGAGAGAGAATAGAGATAGATCACGAAGAGGGCGGAAAGGAGAAAAGGAGTGAATACACTGAGGAAAAATTTTTTATTGCCTAATCACCTTTCTCACAGCGGAATAAGAGGGATAATTATGAAGGTAAGATGGTTAGGCAATGCCGCGCTCGAGGTCTTCTCGGACAGCCATATTTGGATCGATCCCAATCTTACTGTCGAACCGAAAAGAGATCCAGATATTATACTTTTGACACACGAACACGACGACCATTTTTCCCCAGAAGATTATGCCGGGATAGAAGGAGACGTAAAGTTGTTCGGGCCGAAAACAACATTGGAGAAATTCGATCTCGACGGCATTTCGGTTAAACCCGGAGACGAGATAGAGGATATAGTGGTTTTGGACTGCGACTGTTACGCTTCGGACGAATCCGTGACTTACTTCTATAACGGTCTTCTTCACGCCGGCGATTCAGCCTTCTTCCCCGACGCCGAAGGAGTGGAACTGATATTCACAGCTTGCTTTCCCGACTATTACGACGATTACATATCCGCCTTTAAAAGATTGAAACCGGAGCTTGTCGTACCTTTCCACTACGATGCCGAAGAAGATATAGAGGATGCGAGAGGACTTATAGAAAAGATGGATAAAGAAGGTATACCTAACCAGCTCCTGTCTCCAGCGGATTCTATAAAGCTATAACACTAAGCTACAATACTATACCTTCCTGCCTTTCAAAAACTATATAAAGAGAGTAGTGTATAATAGATATTAAATGACGAATCCTACCCTACCTATTTAGGTTGGTTGATAAGAAATGAAAGAAAAGACTCTTAGAGTGTTGGTTGTTTTTTGTACGGCGCTACTGATTTTATCTACGTTGGTTGTTGCGGCTGGCGCGTTTGAAACGTCTGAAGGATCTGAAAAAGAGATAGTAAAGGTTCGGATGATCGATGGAAGCGATATATCGGAACTGAACCGCCTTGATCTGGAAATCTTGGAGAGGTACGAGAGCTTCCTACTCGTAAAAACCGATGGAGAGACCATCGAACAGATAGAGAATTCAGGCATGGACGTGAACGAGTTACCGAAGCGTACCCAGATGACTGTCAAAGGGCACACCTTCGATATTGACGAAGGCCCGGATCTCTCTTCTGACCTTACCATAGATGGCTACGAAGAGGGAACTGAAGGACTACACGTGATTCATATGCTGGGTCCCGTCCATCCGGAATGGAGGAAGACCCTGGAAGAAAAGGGAGTGAAAATAATCAATTCCGTTCCCAATCACGGATACGAGGTCAGCATGACACCGGAGAAAGCTGACGAAGTAGGATCCTTGGATTTCGTCGATTGGGTCGGCATATATCAGCCGGAATTCAAGCTGCATTCACGGCTGGACGAGGCACTGCAAAAGGATATGTCAGTGAATATAAGGTTAAGACCCGGTTTTGAAACCAGCAGTTTGAAGCAGATAGAATCCGAGTTTGAAGTTCACGGTTTTGAAGATCTTCGAGCCGACGGCGTGAGGCTCGTCGTTGACGTGGATAACATGGGACAACTCGAGGACGTAGCGATGATGAACGACGTTTATTTCATCTCGCCGTATGTAGAACCAGAATTACACGGTGAGATGGATTCACAGCTAATCGGCGGCGGCTGTTGGTTCATGGATGACGAGTACGATCACTCAGGGGGAGACCAGAGAGAAGGTGACCCGGATCAACCATATAGAAAACACGGTGATCACGGCGCATATATCAATCAGATCGGCTACACCGGTGAGGGCGTGACTATAACTCTCGCCGACACCGGCATGGGCGACGGGACAACCCCGAGTGCTGGACACCCGGATCTGACCGAGAGAGTCGTGGGTGGATACAGCTTCACAGGCACTGAAGATGATTGGGGTGACGGCCACGGACACGGAACCCATACTACCGGCTCGGCTGCTGCCGATGGTTACGGAGGTACCGGTGAGACCTTTGATTTTGCAGACTACTATAAGGCTCAGGGACTAGCTTATGACTCGGAACTTTTCGCCACTAGGATATTTGACAGCGGGGGCAGTTTCGCACCCAGCGAATATTACCCCATAGCAGAGGAACCGGCACAGCGCTCCGACGCTTACATTCACAGCAATTCGTGGGGTGCGGGAACCGAAGGTGCCTACAGTGATTCAGACGAAGTGTTCGATCAGGCGGCGAGAGACGCAGACAGAGACGCTTCAGGCAACCAACCTATGGTTTTCACTTTTTCCGCAGGTAATGACGGGAATAGAGGAGATCAGACAATCGGTAGTCCTGGTAATTCAAAAAATGTGATCACAGTGGGAGCAACCCAGACTTATAATCCTCCAGACGGTTTCGAAAACGCGGAGAACATGGCCGATTTCAGTTCTCGCGGATGGACGGAAGATAACCGAGTCAAACCCGATGTGGTAGCTCCCGGCGAAAATATTTATTCTCTCACACCAGAGGGAGGCTACACCACCATGGGTGGTACTTCCATGTCCTGTCCCGCGGTTGCAGGTGCATCAGGAGCTGTAGTAGAATGGTACGAACAGAACGAAGGCGAAACCCCGAGCCCGGCTATGGTGAAATCGATCCTCATAAACTCGGCTAAAGATTTAGACACCGAGGTAGGCAACACGAGAGGTCATATCCCGAATAAAGACGAAGGTTGGGGCATGGTTGATTTATCCATACTAGAATATCCAACTGATAATCCGCTGGGAGTTGTGACTAAAGATCAGGAAACCCTCTTAGAGACCGGTGATGTTGAGGAACACGTTGTGGCAGCTCGAGATGATAATAAGCCTTTGAACATCACTCTCACTTGGACTGACAAGAACGCTCAGTCAGGGGACAGTTCCGGCGGAACTCCGACGCTGAAGAACAATCTTGATCTAGAAGTCGAGGCTCCAAGTGGAGAAGTCATCCGAGGCAACGCTTTCGATGTTTCCGGAGACGGAAAAAGTGACGACGGTTATACTTATCCGGATGCCGAGGTCATAGCTGACTTTGATCATAATGATGACGGTTGGGACAACGTGAACAACGTTGAGAACGTTTTCATCCCTGCTGACCAGGTTGAGCTTGGTGCATACAGGGTAAGGGTTCACGGGACCGAGATTCCTGCAGATTGTAATAACGACGGGGATCCGAATCAGGATTATGCATTGACGGCCCACAACGCTGCTGAAGGTGCGGCCATAGAAGTCACCCGTCCGACCGGCGGACGGTACAGAGAGTATTGGGAGGCAGGTACGGATGAAGAGATAAAATGGGATACGACGGAAGGCATTGGTAATATAACCGATGTGGATCTAGAGTACAGTGTAGACGGTGGTGCTAGTTGGTCTTATATAGCGGAAGGGATCGATGATACGGGATCATACATGTGGACGGTTCCTGATGAGCCGACTGAAAAGGCCAAGATTCGAGCTACAGTACATGATGACCATCCGGACACACCTCCGGGAAAGTATATAACCGACAAGTTCACCATCACTGATGTGACGCCTCCCGAGATCACGCTGACTTCTCCGGTAGGTGGAGAAGAGTGGCATGCGGGAGATGAAGAGAATATCACCTGGAATACCGTAGAAGGGGATGAACCCATAAAAAGAGTTGGCATCGAGTACAGTGTAGACGGTGGTTCTAACTGGAGAGTGCTCGAAGATGATCTCGAGGATACAGGTGTTTATACATGGAGAGTTCCTGATGAAACGACTTCCGAGGCTGTTGTTCAAGTATGGGTCCAATGTGAAGCGTTTACCCGGGGTACCGACCGCGGTGATGAGTTTGAGATGGTGGGGTATCCACCAAGACCTCCGCAGGATGTCAAGGTTGAGCACGATAATGGTAACAATACTGTGAAATGGACCAAGAGTCCGGGCGATATGATCAATTTTGAGAGCAATGGTGAAATAGAGCAGAACCAGCAAGAGAACGCTGATAATGATGTCGAGCTCAAATCTGAGAGAGCAGATCAAAATAAAGTCGGTAAGATAGATGGACCAGTCCCAGAGAGCTTATACGAGGCAGAAAAACCAGGCTCTCGAGAATCTGTACAGGAGCCCATGGGCGATGAATTACTGGCTGACAGATATTATGCATTCGAGGTTTACCCTGAAGATCGATCCCTATGGTTCCCACCCGACGATCCTACCAACCTGAACGTAATCGCGCCTAACGAGGCGGACGATTTCATCGCAGGTGGCGCTTGGGTTATAGATACCTGGTATGGATCCTCATATGCAGGAGGATTATGGACTATCGATGAAACGGATGGATCGATGAACAAAGTTGGAGATTTGGGTTTAACCCTGAACGGAATTACCTATGATGATTCTACAGACACACTTTACGGGGCAGGCGGTGGATCCTTATATGCCGTTAATCCGGATACTGCGGATACAACAGAGATCGGTAGTTTTGGTATCGAGGATACCATGATCGGTATTGCCGCCGATGGCTTTGGAAATATTTACGGGACAACTGTATCTAGCGGTAACGATGATTTGTACTCGATCGATCCGAATACCGGTGAAGCAACAAGTATTGGAGATACTGGTGTGAGCTTCTATTACGCCCAAGATATGGCATATGACAAAAATCAGCGTGCTCTCTACCAAACCGCTTATCTTGAAAGTGGCACTTCGGGATTTTATGAACTCGATACAGATACAGGTGCTGCAACCCATATCGCTGACTTCCCAAACGGTGAAGAGATCGCTGGGTTTGCTATACCGTATGTACTTAATGGTCCTTTCTTCACAGTGGAGATAGAGAACTATACTCAAGATCCAGGGACAGGCGATGATGTTGTAGTTGATTACAACGTAACTAACTCTGGTACTGAAGGAGACACGCAGGACATAAATTTCACTGTGAACGGAGTAGTAAAAGACAGCATAGAAGTGAACCTTGGAGAAGGGGATAGCCATGAAGGCGAATTTATTTGGGACACATCAGGAAAAGCTGGTTCGTACCAAGTAGGAGTAGAGAGTGATAACGCTTCCGATGAAGTTGCGATAATGGTCGGTGATACTAAAGAAGTGAGTCATTACAATATCTACCGGTCGGAGAATAGGAGCACTCCGTTGGCCGACCCGATGGCCCAAATAGATGCTGAAGGACAGGTGAATTACGAAGCGGTAGATGCTGGAGCGGCCGGCCCCCCCTACCACTGGTATCTGGTGAGAGCGGTAGCTGAAGATGGAGTAGAAGAGCAGAATGAAAATTGGGTCCGAGAGCCGGGTGGACCAGATGTGAACACCACATCACCTGCAGAAGGTGCTATAATCACGGAAACAGAGGTAACCTTTGAGTGGGAAGGTTCCGGTGATATAGGTAATTACGAGGTACAGTTGAATAACCGAGACAGGGTAGATGTTGGAATGGACACCCAATATACTTTCGAAAACGTCCCAGAAGGTGCTAATCAAGCCTATGTATTTGCACATCACGCGAGCTCAAGCGAAGTGGGTTATGATGGTGTACAATTCCTAGCGGACTTAACCCCTCCAGATAGCGAGATCTTGTATCCTGAAGATGGGGGCTATGTAAACGAGACAAAGGTTACAGCCGAATGGAAAACATATGATGATGTTACAGGTATCGATCATTACAGCGCACGTCTCGATGACGGAAATTGGAACGATATCGGCGGCAATACCTCTTGGACGCCCGCCGAATTTGAACATGGCGAAACCCATACGATAGAGGTAAAAGCTATAGACAGGGCCGGATTGGAGACCGTAATGTCTACCACCTTCACGGTAGATAATAGATCCTCTAGTCCTGAGGTGCTCTGGCCTGATATAGGCTGGGCCCCGAGCAATCTGACCGCTGAGTGGGAATGCGAAGATGAAGTGAGCGGTATAGACAAGTACATAGTGAGGATGGATGATGGAGAATGGATAGATGTCGGTGAATCGACTGAATACGATTTCAACCGTCTGGATGTTGTCTATCCCCAAAATCACACCCTTCAGGTCGAGGCTTGGGATCGCGCTGGCAACCATAATATCACGTCAGTGTCTTTCAATATAGACCCAGAGAGTCCTCTCCATGAGATAGTATATCCGTCGGAGGAAGATGATGCCTTTGATTCCGAGAATGTCACTGTTGCTTGGAGCACAGTAGACGTCCACAGCGGGGTATCCCAAATAGAAGTGATGTTGGAAGGAGGAGACGAATGGATAGATGTTGGTCTATCTAATAGGCACACTTTCGAAGGACTTGAAGACGGTGAATACACGGCGATGGTTCGTGCGACTGATAATGTTTATCATGAAAGCTTGGACGAAGTAACCTTTAGTGTAGATACGCAATCAGCTGTTCCTCCTCAGTTCTCTATCGTTTCGCCGGACCGAGGTGCAGTACATGACCAAAGTGAAGTCACCGTCGAATGGGAACAAGGAGACGACAGCGGCGAGATAGATTCCTATGAAGTGATGATTGACGGCGGCAACTGGAACGACGTAGGCACAGGCACCCAACACACCTTTGAGAATCTAGGTGAAGGTGACCACGTCGTTGATGTAAGAGCGATCAACGAGGAAGCAGGACTCACTTCTACCAAGTCGGTCAGATTCACGGTAGACACTGAATCTCCTGAGATCACTATACTTAGTCCTGACAACGATGAACTATTTGAGACAAACGAAGTCACCCTTCTATGGCAGAGCAGTGACACCTCAACGGGAATAGACTATCACGAGGTCAGAGTGAACGAAGATGAGTGGATAGACGTGGGCAGTTCTCAATCACATACTCTGGAAGGACTAGAAGACGGCAATCATACCGTAGAGGTGAGAGCTACGGACGAAGTCGGGCATACCCAGGAAGCCGAGATAAGCTTCACAGTAGATACGACGGCACCCGAACTTGAGATAAACTCACCTGAATCTGGAGCTCTCTTTTCAGAGAATATAGTCACTTTGGACTGGGATGGTACTGGCGATGTAGAAGAATACAGTTTACGTATCAATCAAGGCGAATGGGAGCAAGTCGATACAGCGACCGAGCATACATTTGAGGGTCTTTCCGACGGAGAACACTTAGTAGAAGTGATGGCCGAAGATGAAGCTGGTCATACGACTACGAAATCGTTGTCGTTTACGGTAGACACTACTGCTCCTGATCTGTTCATAACCTCTCCCAATGAGGAACAGACATTAGAGGAAAAGGAGCTGACGATAAAATGGGGAAGCAGTGATAAGCTCAGTGGATTGGGTAATTATGAAGTGAGACTAGACGACGGCGAGTGGATCGACATGGGCACCGATACCCAGTACACCTTTGAAGATCTATCTGAAGACGATCACACGGTAGAGGTACGAGCAGAGGACAATGCAGGAAACGTTGTGACTGAAGATATTACGTTCACCATCCAGGAAGAAGAAGAAGAAGGAGGTCTTGCCGGTACTGGAGGGATGTCTTTCTTGTGGATACTAGTAATCATATTGGTGATACTAGTGATAATCTTGGCAGTGATGTTAATGAGAAAAGGCGGAGAAGAGGAAGAAGAAGTCGAGAGAGAGCCAGGGGCAGCGCCCCCAGCAGATCAACAGACTGAAGACTACGGATGGGATGAGGAAGAAGAGCTGTACGGAGAGCCTGCTGAGGAACAAGGACCTCCCCCAGCTGAAGAGCAGCCGGAACAGCCACCGGAGTCGGAAGAGGTACCGGAACAAGAAGAGGAAGTATTTGAGGAGAGCCAACCGAACGGAGAAGAAGCCCCTCCTCCACCTCCAGAGTCATCTGAATCTAGTGAAGATCTGCTAGAGGATCTGGAAGAAGAGGAAGGATGATCGAACTGGTCTACTAACCCGTTCAAAAACCCTTTTTTATTTTCTTTTGATATTTCTTCATCAATTTAGTGTGATATTCCGTTTCAGGCTGTGTAGAAAACCTCTATCTAACATGTTTTTAGGTCCGTATTAGACCTAACTATCTCTCTAAAACCTCTATACATAATGAAAAATGCCTCCAATTTTACTCATATTTACTTCTAGCGAAGGTTTTCTACTAAGCCCCGTTTCAAAAAAATATATATATAGAGATAAGGATGTAAAATAAAAGAGAGAAATAATCGATTCCTCAGTTTGGGTTGACTGATAAAAAATGAAAGAAAAGGCTCTTAGAATGTTGGTTGTTTTTTCTACGGCGCTACTGATTTTATCCACGCTAATCGTTGGAGTTAGTGCATTTGAAAAGTCTGAAAGTGCTGAAAAAATAGTACAGGTACGGCTCTCCGACGAGACAGAGTTGTCGGAACTTAACCACCTTGACCTGGAAATCTTGGAGAGGTATGAGAGTTTCGCACTCGTAAAAGCCGATGGAGAGACCATAGAACAGATAGAAAGTTCAGAGATGGATGTGAACGAGTTACCGAAGCGTACCCAGATGACTGTCAAAGGGCACACCTTCGATATAGACGAAGGCCCGGACCTCTCTTCTGACCTTACCATAGATGGCTACGAAGAGGGAACTGAAGGACTACACCTGATTCATGTGTTGGGGCCCGTCCAAACGGAATGGAGGGACTCCCTGGAAGAAGAGGGTGTGAATCTAATCAATTACATCCCTAATTACGGGTACGAGGTCAGCATGACTCCGGAGGAAGCTGAGGAAGTTCGATCTTTAGATTTCGTCGATTGGGTCGGCATCTACCAGCCCGCGTACAAACTAGATTCTACTATAGAAGAGTTCATCTACTCGAACAGTCCTAATCTGGAAAGATTTTTCGAATCAAAAAAACCCTCGGATGAGATGAGGGACCCTGAAGAAGTTTTTGGCGGGGTAGATATAACACTCAGGTCTAGAGACGATAAGAGAGCCTTGGCTATGATACAGAATAGAATCCTATCCAGTCAAGATAGGATCGTGAGGTCAGTTGAGAAAGAAGAGGGATTTCATAAATTTACCGTCAGTATCGATTCTATAATGGAAATGGAGAGAACGAAGTTGAAAGAGCTCTTCCATAGTTTAGCTCACATGAAAGATGTTTACCACGTCTCCCCCTACATCGAACCTCAACTCCACGGGGAAATGGATTCACAGATAATCGGCGGCGGCTGCTGGTTCATGGACGATTATTCAGAGCCCGTTGAAGGGGATTGGCGAGAGGGAAATCCAAATGAACCTTACAGAAAATTCGGGGATCACGGTGCCTACATAAATCAGATCGGATACGATGGCGATGGTGTCACCATCGCCATAGCTGACACGGGGATGGGCGACGGGACTAGAGGTGACGCTGGCCATGTGGATCTGAAGGGCAGAGTCGTTGGTGGCTACGGTTTCGGTAGTCCAGGTTACTGGGCCGACGGCCACGGTCACGGGACCCATACAACGGGGTCAGCTGCGGCTCACGGCTATAATGGTACGGGTGAAACGTTTGAGGCTGCTGGCTATTACAAGGCTCAAGGACTGGCCTATGAATCAGAACTTTTCGCAACAAAAATCTTCGATGATGGCGGGGGCTTTATAGCAAGTGATTATTATTCTATAGTGGAGGAGCCGGCGCAGCGGTCTCATTCATATATACACAGCAATTCATGGGGAGCATCCACTAGAGGAGGCTATACTGAGACTGATGAAGTTTTTGACCAGGCTGTAAGAGATGCGGATAGAGATAGTGCCGAAAACAGACCTATGGTCATCACTGCCTCAGCAGGTAATAACGGCGCTAGAGGCGATACCACTACCGGTAGTCCCGGTAACGCCAAAAACGTGATCACAATCGGTGCCACTCACACCTACAATCCTCCAGACGGTTATGAAAATGCAGAGAACCTAGCAAGTTTCAGCTCAAGAGGATGGACTGAGGATAATCGAGTCAAGCCTAACGTTGTTGCTCCTGGTGAGAATATATACTCCTTAACGCCGCCGAGTATAGAGGAGGACGGATATCAGACCATGTCTGGTACCTCGATGTCCAATCCCGCTGTCGCGGGAGCAGCTTCAGTGGTAGTTGATTGGTACCAGGAGAATTACGGAGAGAGACCGAGTCCAGCTATGGTGAGATCTATCCTTATAAATACTGCTAATGATCTAAATGAAAATGTGAGTGATACTCGGGGCTCTATCCCGAACCAAGATGAAGGTTGGGGTATAGTAGATATCTCCAAGCTTGAATATCCTACGGAGGAACCGCTTCCCTTCACATTCCAAGACCAAAATACTTTACTTCAGACCGGAGAAGAAAAGGAATACGTGATAGCCCCAACTGATGACTCTAAGCCACTCAATATAACCCTGGCCTGGACAGATAAAAACGCCTTAGATGGTGACAGCGATGGCGGCACACCTGTCCTAAAAAATAATCTGAACCTCGAAGTGATAACTCCTGAAGGCAAGGTCTATAGGGGCAATGCCTTCAACGAAACGGGCGGAAGTCAGAGTGATACCGGCAACTCATATCCTGGTACTGACACTATGTCTATCTTTGACAACAACGCAAATGGGTGGGACGACGTGAATACCGTCGAGAATGTATTCCTACCGTCAGAAGAAGTAGCTAAGAACGGGGCTTACACCATCCGAGTGATAGGTGAAAATATCCCGGAAGACGCGAACAATGACGGAGTGGCTAACCAGGATTTTGCCCTGACATGTCATAATACCCGCCAGCCCTCTAATGGGGTGGTGTTCACCGATAGCAAGAGATATTCAGGAGAGGATACCGTCGAGATCAAAGCCGTCGATTGGGACCTTCAAGGTACAAGCAATTACAGTGAAGCTAGCATATCAAGTGACAGCGATCCGAGCGGTTTCAATGTGAGTCTGACAGGAGATACAGACTCTCAAGAACTCACAGCCCAGGTCGACATCTCTCAAAACGCTTCGAGCGAGGACGTATTGCAGGTATCCCATGGAGATTATATCACCGTCAAGTATTGGGATGAAGACATAGGTGACGGCACTGGGGCTATGAAGAGTTACGAGGCTTGGGTTGATACACTAGATCCTGAGCCCCCTCAGCGTTTCAATGTAGAGTGGTGGTCACCATATCCGGTCCCCGAGTGGCAGGATAATGTCACAGATGGTTCTAACTATACTACAGGAACATCTCATGAAAATGCAAGCACCTGGGCTATAAGAGACCACGACTCCGTTATCGGAACGAGTTCGTGGGATTGGGGTGACCAGTGGTTCAACAAGTCAGCGGACGAGGGCATGAAAAGCTGGTTGATCTCGCCGGAAATAGAGATACCGGCTGAAGATCCTAGACAGATGGGGATAGAATTCACCTTCCAACACTGGAGAGACTTCGGCGACGAACTCCTCTACGACGGCGGTAACCTGAAAATCTCTACCGATGGGCTAAACGGTTCATACGAAATAATCGAGCCCGAAGAGGGTTACGACGGTGAGATCTTGGATACCCATGATAATCCTCTTGGCGGACAAACCGCATGGGGTGGCGAAGTCGGTTGGGAGACTGCAACCTTCGACGTAAGTGATTATGCTGGAGAGACGGTCCATTTCCGTTGGGACGCTGGAACTGAAGGCTGGCATGACGAAGATGGTGATCATCTCCAGGGTGAAGGATGGAGGATAGACCAACTAGCTGTCAAAGAGATCGTTCAAGGTACAGATCACAATCGCCTGACCTGGACAGCTTCTCCAAACGACAAAGATGTCCCGTGGGACGATCCAACAGGCCATCTTGGGCAGTACAATATATATCGAAGTTCTGATAAATCCGGTCCGTGGGACCAAAGCAATCTTTTGACCAGCGTAGAAGCAGATCGATCGGATGAATACGGCTATATAGACATTAACGCCGGGGAGGCCGACAATACCAGATGGTGGTACGTGCTCCGTGCAGAAAAAGACGTTGGGAACGAGGAGAGTAACGAGATCACTGTGCCCGAACCAGGCGGTCCGTCCCTTTCCATCGATTCGCCAACAGAGGGGGAGGTATTCACCACCGATGAGGTAACTGTCGAGTGGACTGGTGATCCCCAGATCAATTCCTATGAAGTGCGGTTAAATGAAGACCCGCCGATAGACGTAGGTAGTTCTACCCAATACACCTTTACCAACCTCGCGGAAGGCACTCATAAAGTGTCAGTCACTGGCTTTACTCCGAATGCGACAGCTTACGGAGATGTAAAATTCATGGTGGATCTCACCCCTCCGGAGCTTGATATTCTTTCTCCCGCGGATGGAGAATATGTAAACGAGAGCGATGTGATGATAGAATGGGAGGGTCATGACGATATAAGCAGTATAGACCATTATGAAGTGAGAGTAAACGGTGGAAGCTGGACGGAAGTTGGCGAGAACACATCTCATATGCTCAGTGAGTGTGACCATAACGAGAGCTATCAAGTAGAGGTTAGAGGGTATGACATGGCGGGTTATACAACCACGAGGATGGTCAACTTCACTATCGACTTTTTGGATCCAGTTGTGGAGATCCACTTTCCTGAAGAGGAAGGTTGGACCGGAGAAAACATGACGACCGAATGGTACGGGATGGATGGAGTAAGCGGTATCGACCATTATTCTATCCGCATACCTGAAGATCCTCGTTACGAGCATTGGATAGATGTAGGTACAGACATGGAGTACGATTTCTCAGACCTAGAAGGTGGGGAGCAGTATACCGTGGAAGTGATCGCCACTGACAATGCGGGGAATTACAATCTGACGTCTTCCAGATTCAGCGTGGATCCAAAGCCTCCACACCTGGACATCCTTTATCCAGAGAAGAAAAATGAGAGCGATGAATATCATATCATAGGGAAAAATGACGTAGAAGTAGTTTGGAGCAGGGCGGATCAATACAGCGGTCTTTCCCACATAGATATCAAATTAGATAACAGAAGTTGGAACGAGGACATAGGAGTCCCCACCTCTTATACTTTCACTGATCTATCTAATGGTCTTCATACAGTCACGGTTCGAGCGACGAACAACGCACGGCTAGAAAGCTATGACAACGTCACCTTCATGGTCGATACCACACCACCTAGTCTGGAGATAATTTCGCCGGATCAGAAAGAGACATACACTACGGATGAAGTTACAGTTGAATGGGAAGGAAGTGATGATTACAGCGGTCTTCAGCAATATGATGTCCGGCTCAACCAAGAGACTTGGATAGATGTCGGACTGGATACCCAGTATACATTTGATGACATGGGGGCACAAGAGCATTACGTTGAGGTCCGTGCAAAGAACAATGCAGGGTATTCTAGGACCAAATCAGTAACATTCATCGTGGATCAGGACACACCTGTTATCAATATCCTTAGCCCCTCTGACGGCGAACTCTTCGACGATGATGAAGTCACGGTCAAATGGGAAGGCAGGGACAACGTGAGCGGCCTAGATTACTACGAAGTAAGACTCGATGAAGACACGTGGAAAAACGTCGGTACATCCCCCTTATACACATTCAAGAACCTAGAAGACGGTGAGCACGGAGTTGAGGTCCGCGGCTACGACGTTGCGGGGAATCAGGAAACGGTTAGCATAACTTTTACTGTGGATACTACATCTCCAGAAGTGGAGATCATATCTCCTGAGCAGAACAAGATATACGATAAAGATACTATCACGGCTTCGTGGTCAGGAAGTGATGGAAACAGCGGTATAGCTAGTCATGAAGTCCGTCTAAACCAGGGAGATTGGATCGAGGTAGATGGAACCGAGCACGAATTCGACGGGCTAGAAGACGGTGAATACACCTTTAAAGTGAGGGTGACCGATGAGGCTGGACACACATCCGTTGATGAAACGAGTTTCACTGTAGATACTACTAGTCCTGTCCTATCAATAAGCACCCCCGAATCTAATCAGATATACGATAAAGATACTATCACGGTTAGATGGTCCGGAAATGACGAGACGACCGGAGTCTCCTATTATCAGGTTAAGATGGGTGAAGAAGACTGGATAGATGTCGGCAAAGAGACAAAGTATGAATTTTCTTCAGTAGAGGATGGTGAACCGACCGTAACCGTTCGGGCGATAGACGAAGCTGGTAATAGCAATGAGGACAATGTGCAGTTCATAGTCGACACTGAACTAGGCGAGCTGAATATATATTACCCTGAAATGTATCAAGAACTTTCAGCTACGATGTTCCCCTCTTCCCGCCCCGTTACCATCGAGTGGATCGGTAACTCCTATCCGACCGATATCGTGACTTACAAAGTCAGGATAAACGAGGGCTCATGGATCGACTTGGGCAGTGATATCCACAAGTATACCTTTGAGCAAGTACCTGAAGGTTTGCACAAGGTGGAGGTCCAGGCGATAGACGAAGCCGGGAACAACATGGTGGATGTGGTTGAGTTCACAGTGAATATCAATCTCGGCGAACTGAATATAGAGACCCCTGAGATGGACCAAGAATTCCAAGCAGATATATTTTCCTCTTCCCGACCAGTTACCATCGAGTGGAGCGGTGATTCCTATCCGACCGATAATGTGACTTACAAAATCAGGATAGACGATGGGCCGTGGATCGACGTAGGTAGCGATGTAAACGAGTATACCTTCGAGGATGTACCTGAAGGTGAGCACACAGTGGAGATCCGAGCGGAGTACGAAGAAGGAAACGACCAGTATCAATTGACTGAAGAAGTGAACTTTGAAGTCTCGCCAGGGTTTGTAGCGGCTTATTGGTGGCTGATCGTTCTTATAGCCGCGATAATAGTTACAGCGCTCGCAGTTGGATTGAGGAAAAGAAAGAAAGGCGAAGAGGAACCACCTGAACCCGAAGAACCTGAATCAGACGAATTCGAAGAAGAAGATTTTCAGAAAGATGAAGGTTGGGAGGAAGACGAAACGGGATACGTAGAGCCTGCCGAGGAAGAAGGACCTCCACCGGCTCAAGAGCAGCCGGAACAGCCACCGGAGTCGGAAGAGGTACCGGAACAAGAAGATGAAGTATTTGGAAACAGCCAACCAAGCGGAGAAGAAGAGAAGCCCCCTCCTCCAGATTCATCTGAATCCACTGATGATTTCATGGAGGACATGGAAGGAGAGGAAAGATAATCGAACTGGTCTACTGAGACCGTTCAAAAACCCTTTTTTCTTTTGATTTTTTGTTGAGATATCTTTCAGCCGATATGAATAAATACCCTTCAGTTCTATTGACAATCGATAGAAGATGAGAGGACTCCTGCCTTTGTTCAAGGCAATAGGCGACTTGAAAGGGACGGATAGAGAAGGATGGAAGCGAGCTGGGGTAGAAGAACCAGAGTCGGTGGCGGAGCACTCCTACAGGTCCGCAGTTATGGCATTGTTGCTCGGAGAAAAACTTGACTTGGATACATGCAGGTTGGTAAAACTCCTTTTGATACACGATATCCCGGAGGTTAAGACCGGAGACATCACACCTCACGATGGGTTGACTGAAAGAAAGAAGGGAGAGATGGAGCGAGAGGCTTTAGAAGCTATGTGCGATCACTTAGAGGAACAAGATAGAAATAAGATACTGGAACTTTGGGAGGAATTCGAAACCGGTGAGGGTGAAGAGGCCAAAATAGCCAGAGATATCGACGTACTGGAGAGGGTCCTGCAGGCGGTCGAGTATAGAGCTAAGGAAGAACATGAGTCGAAAGATCTCTCAGGATTTATTGATCAAGGGGGAGAGGAGATAGAAACACCGGAGATCGAGGAACTGGTAAGGAAGTTGGATTGAAAACGTTCGGAGATATCAGTCCAGCCAATCTATCTCGACTTTATCGAGCTGATCCATAACCCTTTCCCTTATCTCATCCGGAGAAGGGTAGTCTATCTCGAGGCTTCCGTTCTCCATGACCTTTTCCAGCATCGGTTCCATGGCAGTCCCGCAGCTGCATTCGGGCCTCTCTTCATCATCCCACGCTCTCATCTCAAAGGTGAAACAGCTTGGACAGCGGTAGACCTGTTTCTTACCGCTGAATTTCCCTCGTTTGGCTACAAGTTCTCCTTCCTTCTCTACGATATCCATTGCATAATTGATCGTTCTAGCGTTGGAGATCGAAGTGCCGACGCCGAATGCATCTGCCCCGGCTTCCTTCAATCCCGGTATCTTGTACTCGTCCATCCCACCGGAACAGATTAT
>JAZKSH010000034.1:0-17985 GCA_036626195.1 Thermoplasmatota archaeon
AAAAGAGTGCTGGAGGAAATCGGATACGGATCAGATGTAAGTGAAAAAGTCACAATCGTCCTTTAGAAAGTCTTTGACAACCTTGGTTTGCTTTTCCAGCATCATCGATAGGTCGTCGATCAATTTCTCCTTATCTTTTTTGTACTCATCAGAGTCCCAGGGGACATAATTCACGTATCCGTCAGATACATCTTCTATCCTCTCATCCAGTTCGGAGGGGTAAGCGATATCTCCATGATCCGGTGTTCCCCATCCTCCGACTATTATGCCGTCGATGGAGTAGTAAGGATATACCATGGGGAATCCCATCAGGTAAGTCCTGAAACCGTTATCGTTCAGCATATCCCAAAAAGCCCCGTTCTCTCTGAAATCTGAACTATTAACCGTCTTCCTCTCGTAGAGGTCTTCGCCGGGTTTCCTGAAATCCGTCACTCCCGTTTTCCCGGGATTCTTCCCGGTGGCCATAGAAAGCCACGCGGGAGCGGTTATCGGCGGAAAAGTGCTATTCATCTCGGCAGAAACTCCGTTCTCGAACGCTTTCTTCAAGTTGGGCATGGATCCATCATCCATCAAAGGATGAAGGACGTCCCACGTAGCTCCGTCGAGTCCTAGAAGGATCAATTTTTTTCCCATCTTATCCTCCAGTTTGAACACCTCATACTAGTAACTTTTTATATTCCTTCTCCAGCTCATCTATGGCGTCTCCTATGCTATATTCTCCGATCACAAGGTCATGAGATTTCTCAGCTAACTCTTCTCTTTTCTCTCCGTCATCTATCAATCTCTTCAACTTTGCGGAAAGTCCCTCGACCTCACCGGGAGGATAGGTCAAAGCGCTCTCTTCCAAAACTTCAGGAGGAGCCCCCACGTCGGAAACTATGATCGCGTTTTTCGATACGGCGGCTTCCAAGATAGTCCTATTGAAAGGTTCCGGCCATAATCCCGGGTGAACGAAGATATCTGATTCTTTATAGCTTTTTATCAACCTAGAACTCGCATAAGGGATCTTTCCTAAAAATTTTATTTCATCTTTTTTTGAATATCTATCCTCCAACTTTTTTTTCTCGGTCCCCTTACCTATAATACGGAGTTCAACGTTCTCATCTTCGAGTCTTAAAAATGCTTGGACCAAGTCGTCTATCCCCTTGTGTTCCTCTATCTTCCCCACGTACGTGATCTTGATCTTATCTGATTCCTTGACATCCTGCTTTCTTATCGAATCGTACAGAGAAGGATCATAGAAGTTAGGCACGATCTCTATCTTCGAGGTGTTGTATCCCGACTTTGAGAACAGGACTTTGATCGCTTCAGATTGGGTGAAGATCTTGTCAAATTTTTTAGCGAGCCGCTTCTGTGTCTTCCTTATCATATAGAGAAATGGTAGAAATAAAGGGTTCTTTCCTTCATATGATTTTTTGATGCAGCGAAAGTTTTTGGGAAACCTACAGCATCTTCTGTCGTTTCTACCGTATCCCTCATAGTTCCAACAGGCCGGATAGATGCCGTTGAAGGTGGTCACTATCTTTGTATATTCGAAGTCCTTTCCCAGGACCGGTAATATGTATTTAGCCGGGGCCCCGCCGTACTGATGGATTATGTCGTAGTCCCCGTCGCTTATTTTCGAGAGCTCTTCTATCGTGGCAAGATATTTTCTTTCCCTGTAGTCCTCGCCGTATCGAGTTTCCCTGTATCTTTTTTTATATTTTTCATCGTCAAATATCAATAGGTCGACTTCGTGACCTCTATCTTTCAACTGGTGAAAGATTAAAGAACTGCTGTTTCCGCTCCCCGAACTTCGAGGAGGATTGAACTGATTCGTTATGAACAAAATCTTCATGGCTATCTCACTAGGGCATTGGTTAATATTTCTATTTTCTTCAACTATATCATTTTTGAGGATTATAAGTATTTGGTGATACTTGATCGCTCTTTTTCCTTAACTTTCTCCCGAGGACCCCGCTATATTTTCGAATATCTCGGCCCGGCGTTCAAGAACCCTTTCTTGTTCATACCTCTGTATACATCTCCGGTTGAATTCTCCCATCTTCTCTCTCATGTCTTTCTCCTCTATCAACGACTTCAAGGCCTCCGCGAGAGCGGAAGGGTTTTCCGGCTGCACCAGGTAACCCCCCTTACCATCTTTAACCAATTCGGGGTTGCCTCCAACCTCGGTAGCGACTATGGGCAGACCACTCGCCATGGCCTCCATCAAAACATTGGACAGACCTTCGGAAAGGCTGGGAAGGATGAAGATATCTCCTCTCTGGTAATGCTTCGGAAGTTCGCCGTGCTCGATCTCACCGGTGAATTCGACCTGATCGGAGATGTCCAATCTCTTTGACAGCTCGACCAGTACATCTTTGAAGGGGCCTTTCCCGATCAAAGTCAACCGTGCTTCGGGATACTTTTCGTTTATAGTCGAAAAGGCCTTCAGAAGGCTAGGCAGACCTTTCACCTCGTGTAAACGCCCGACGTAAAGCAAGTTGGTCCCTTCGATCTCTTCTTCAATATTCCCGCTGGAACTGAATCGTTCCGTATCTACACCTTTACTGGCAGAGATGAAAATTTCAGCGCTGGATTCTAAAGCTAGTGCTTTCTCTTTCATGTGGGACGAACGAAGGATGTTGAGAGAAGAATGATGCAGTATCTTTTTCTTCAATGATTCTCTAAATCCAGTTTCTTTCAGCAGTAGTTCCGACCCACGCCACTCCGCTATAACGGGTCTAGACAATAATTTTGAATAGAACAGACCGAAAAGGAAAGTCGTCAGGACCTGCCCTCCTCCCATGCAGAGGATGAGACCCGGATCTATATCTTTGATCTTGCTCAGAGATGATCTAAGAAAACTGATATTTCTGGTCAAAAAGGATCCTAAAGAATCTTTTTCAGTGCCGGGATCGAAGCCCATGGGGAGATGTGTGAACGCCTCGTCTTCGATTTTTTTCCCGGGGTGTGAAGCTAAAAAAACTTCATGACCTCTTTTCGAGAGAAATTCCGCATTCGCTACTATATCCACGTTCAGATTCAAAATGTCTGTCGGTGATTCATCGGTCAATATTAATATTCTCATCTTCTATCCTCTAAAAAAGTAAAATCATATTAATCTATCGATATACCTCGTCCTTTCTCCACTTCCTCACAGCCGAGAACGGTATGTTTCCAGTATCCTATCGACCACCGTGCTTTTAGACAAGTTCTCTTCATAGTATTTTTCCATGTTCCTTCCCATCTCCTGGATCTTATCCTCATCCTCCAAGATCTCTTTCAACTTCATACTCAAATCTTCGACTTCAGGCTTGAAAAGCAATCCGTTATAACCGTCCTTGATAACCTCGGGACTCCCGCCGACATCGGTCGCCAGTATAGGTGTGCCAAAATGTGCCGCTTCCAACAGAACTCTAGATAAAGGCTCGGGCCAAACAGAGGGCACCACGACGATATCCGATCGTTCATATATGGAGGAGATGTCTTCGTGTTCCACCTTACCTAAAAACATGATATTTGAGTTCGATCCCCCCATCTTCCCCAATTTTTTTCTCTCCGGGCCGTCACCGACTATTATGAGTTCAGCTTCAGTTTCCACTTTCTCAAAAGCTCGGATCAGTAAATCGACGCCCTTGATCTTGGTCAACGCTCCGATGTAAGAGACGATAGGGGCATCATCAGGAAGGTCTATCTGTCTAGATGATGTTTCTATTTTCGGTATATTGACCACCTTTGTGATGTTGGCTGCATCGATCCCCGCTTTAATCAACTGCTGGTTGATGAATTCACTAAGGCTGAAAAAATGATCTACGTATTTCAAGCTCTTATTCCTTTTTTTGTAATCGAGGTAGAGAGGTGCCCAAAATACAGGATTATACTTCAAAAGACCGCTCAGCTTCTGGTTTCCTACGTATTTCGAATTGGTTATACAGCCGAGAAATTTGGTAAAGCTGCAGCCTTCACATACGGATTCCTCCTTGTAGAACAGGTTGCCCTTCGGGCAAAAATTGATGTACGAATTGATGGTGGCGAAGGTAGGTTTATCCGTTGATACGTCGGTTATACTGGTGATATTGAAAAAGTGGATCAGGTCATAATTATGGGAAATTTCGTCGAGTTCTTTCTTAACGGACCTTTTGAACAACGCTCTTCTTTTGAGGTTGTTCTTCAAAGAGCTTCTATCTTCTCCGGTTCTCAACCTTCGGATGATCTTCACTCCGTTTTTCTTTTCCGAATCTTTTTCACCCTCGACTTTAGAAGTTAAAACAGTTACTTCAACCCCATTCCTTTCCACCAACGCTTGGGCTAAAAGAGCACAGGAGATTTCACCTCCTCCATAGCTATCTGGAGGATAAGATTCCGTGACGAACAGGATATCTAGATCAATTTTTTTACTTTCACTCGAAGGTCTACTCATCTCAATGGACATTGGCACTATATTATTTAAATCAATCCAACCGAGCCACCGTTTTTTCGATGATATCCATAGCCTTATTTATATTTTCGATAGAGTTGGCGTACGATAATCTAAGGTGTCCCTCTCCAGCGGACCCGAAGGCGCTTCCGGGTGTAACTAATGCCCCGTTTTCCATTATCTTTTCAGTGAGTTGCTTCCCTGTCAGATCGTAGTCGAAGGAGGGGAATGCGTAAAATGCACCTTTTGGTTCGAGGCATTCAAATCCCGGTATATCGTTCAGTCTTTCAACGATAACGTCTCTCCTTTTTCTGAACGTCTCCCTCATATCTTTAACAAACTCCTCTTCGTTCTTTAGAGCCTGGAGCACCGCGTGCTGCGTGGGGTGAGGTGGATTAGCTATATTGTAATAATTGATCTTCCCTAATTCCTCTATCCAATCGTTTTTGGTTATTACGAAGCCGACTCTCCAGCCGGTCATTGCAAACCGTTTTGAAAATGAATTTACCATTATCACGTTGTCGGCTTTCCCCAGAAAGGACTCGTGCTCTTTCTCATAAGTTAATTTCTCGTACACCTCGTCAGAGAGTATCAATATATCGTTCTCCCTAGCCCACTCCACAATATTTTCTATCGCGCTCTTTGGAAACACCCCGCCACAGGGATTCGAAGGTGAATTTACTATGATCGCTTTAGTTTTAGAAGTCCTTCTTTCTTCGAGGTCTTCCACTTTCGGTACGAAGTCGTTCTCCTGCTTGACGGGATAAGAAATGGGTATACCGCCGGCGAGCTTCACCTGAGGTTCGAAGAGAACGAATCCCGGGTTGGGGCAGAGGATCTCCACGTGATCGTCGACAAGGGATTCCGTGATTATCTTGAAGGCTTGTGTAGCACCGACGTGAATCAAAACATTGTCCTTAGTCAATCTAGGTTCGTATTTAGAGTATTCCTCAGCTATCTCGACCCTCAGTTTTTCTATACCGTAGGTCGAGCCGTAACCATTGTAGCCATCCTGCATGGCTTCATAATATGCGTCTATAGAACCTTCAGGCGGTTGAAAATCGGGCTGACCGATACCGAGGTTTATAGTACTATCATCGGCCATCTCGAAGTACTTCCTTATTCCGCTCAATTCTACCTCTCTTACTCTTTTAGAGAACATGCTTTTTTCCTCTTTAGATTTTATTTTTTCTAAAATACATTCTTCAATCCAACACTTCCGGATTAACTATATGTTCCGGTTCTCTACCTTCTAGAACATCGATCAGGTTGTTAGCAGCTATATTGGCCATGCCTTCTCTCGCTCTAAAAGTGGCACTGCCCAGGTGAGGCGTAAGCACCACATTGTCCAAGTCGTAAAACCCAGGGTTGGCTCCGTTCGGTTCGTCCGCGTACACGTCCATGCCGGCTCCGGCTATCTTGTCCGCTTTTAACGCTTCTATCAGCGCCTCTTCATCGACGACTTCTCCTCTCGCGGTATTTATCAAGTAACTTTTCTCCTTCATTTTCTTCAGTTCTTCGCGGCCTATCATTTTCTCAGTTCCTTCGGTCAGAGGAACGTGCAGGGAAACGAAATCGGACTTCGATAGAAGCGTGTCTAGATCAACGTACTCGGCGCCGGTTTTACTTTCCACTTCTTTCTTTCTACTCCGGTTGTAATAAAGGATATCCATGTCGAAACCTCGACTCATCTCCGCGACTTTACTGCCTATATTTCCCATGCCGATTATCCCCAGCGTTTTTCCATGAAGCTCGTGCCCCAGCATCAAAGTCGGGTCCCAGCCTTCGAATCTGTCCTCTCTTACGAATTTGTCGCCTTTGGTAACGTTCCTCGCGACCGCGAGTATCAGCGAAAAGGCTATCTCAGCAGTGGCCTCAGTCAAGACACCGGGCGTGTTCGTGACCGCTATTCCTCTTTTCGATGCCGCCTCGACATCTATATTATCGTAACCCACGGCGTAATTCGAGATCACTTTTAACTTATCTCCAGCTTTAATTACTTCCTCGTCGATGGTGTCGGTCAATAAGCAGAGAAGAGCGTCCTTACCTTCCACCTTTTCAATCAGTTCCGGCTTGGTCAGATTTCTAGGTTTTTGGCTCACCTCGAGGTCGTATTTTTTTTCTAACTTATCCAACCCGACCTCAGGGATTTTCCTGGTGACCAAGACCTTCATGGTTACGATTAGCCCAAAAACCTTTCGATATAACTATTTTTGGTTTGTATATGTGTGCAATTCCTCAAATAGAGGATTCCGCCTTTATTTTTTCTCTAATTTGAACACGGCGATGAAAATAAACTTGAAGTCGATGAACAGATTTAAATAGGTGGTTATAGTAAGTCGGTATTTGCCGTTGGAGTAAGCTATTGATGGGCCTGTAGCTCAGCCAGGTAGGAAAGGGATTAAAGCTCTTTCCCTGGATAGAGCACCTGGCTTTTAACCAGGTGGCCTGGGGTTCGAAAATGGATCGCCGAAACGCGACTATCGAAAATCCCCACAGGCCCGTCATGAACTTTCCTACCTAAAAAGGTTAATTAAGCAGGTATTAAATCATGAAGGAAGATGTAACAATCGTGGGGAATAAAAATGGGTAGCGATAAGAAGGAGATAAATATATTGGAGCACGGTCTCGTTCCTGAACATCGACTGTTGTCTAAGGATGAAGAGGAAGAAGTTTTGGAGGAGTTAGGAGTCGAGAGAGAGAACCTCCCGAAGGTCTTGAAATCAGATCCTGTTATCAAACAGTTGGAGAAAGTTCATGGTGAGATCCAAGTAGGTAGGATAATACAGATCAAAAGAAAGAGCAGAACGGCCGGTGTGACAACGGCCTACCGTTTGGTAGTTAAAAGAGAATGAACCGAGATATAAACAAAGGTGAATATATATGAGAGAGTTAGTAGATGCTTTCTTCAGGGAAGCGAATATAGTCGGACATCATATGGAGTCCTACAACGATTTTCTGCCCGTTCAAGAGAATCCGGAGAATAGGGCTCAGAAGATCGTTGATAATATAAGGATCGGATTCGAAGAAGAAGGTTGGGGAAAGATAAAACTCGATCCTGAGAAGGTGGAAGGAAGAGATATACAGATAAGAGTAGGCCGAGAGAGGAATGAAGACGGTGAAATAAAGGACAGCAACGAATGCACGGTGAGAGTAAGAAACCCGACTGTAAAGGAGGCCAGCGGTTCCGAGCATAAATTGATCCCTCAAGAGGCTAGATTGAGAGACCTACAATACGAGGCCGATTTGGAGATGAAGTTCACCCTCATCAGGGACGGTATCGAAGAAGAGGAAGAATGGATAACGGTCGGAAAAATTCCCGTGATGATAGGTTCGAAGGTCTGCAACCTGCACAAGGACAATATAGATAATACCATGGAGGAGGTCCTGAATGCGGATATAGAGAGCAAAGATCATTTAGAAAAATCTTATGAAGAGAAATTGGCTGAGCTTGGAGAAGATCCGGTGGATCCACAGGGTTATTTCATAAATGGCGGGACTGAAAGGAACCTTATGGCCGTGGAGGACCTTGCCTCAAACCGGGTGATGTGCGAGATAAATGAGAAATACGGTAGAGAACTAGAAGTTGCGAAAATATTCTCTCAGAAACACGGGTTTAGAGCCATGACCCTGATGGAGAAAAAGAAGGACGGCCTTATAACCGTTTCAGTTCCTTCCGCCAAGGGAGACATCCCCCTGATTATCCTGATGAAAGCTCTAGGTATGGATAATGACGAAAAGATCAGAGATTCTATAGCAACCAAATCGGAGATGCACAGCATAGTTTACGCCAATATAGAGAAATGCCAGGAGGAAGAAGAGTACTCCCCTGACGGTGTGTACGATCAAGAAGACGCCATGGCTTATCTTGAAAGAAAATTCGCTACAGGGCAAGCAGAAGAATATAGAAAGAGAAAGATAGAATCCATACTGGACAGATCTCTGTTGCCTCATCTGGGGGACAAGGAAGAGGATAGGATAAAAAAGGCTCACTTCCTGGGCCGGATGGCAAAAGAAATCTTAGAACTCGCGATGGATGAAAGGGAACCTGACGATAAAGATCACTATGCAAATAAAAGGCTAAAACTCGCTGGAGATCTAATATCAGATCTTTTCAGAGTTGCAGTGGTAAACCTTCTCAAAGATCTCAAATATCAACTGGAGAGAAATTATAGGAAGAAGGGCGATATGAACATCCGCTCCTCTATCAGGCCCGATCTCTTGACCAACAAATTACAGCATGCCATGGCTACCGGAAACTGGGTCGGCGGCAGAACTGGGATATCTCAGCTTTTGGACAGAACATCTAATATGGCTGCTATAAGTCATCTTAGAAAGGTCAAATCCCCTCTTTCACGCAGTCAGCCCCACTTCGATGCAAGAGAGCTCCATCCCACGCATTGGGGTAGGTTGTGTCCGAGTGAAACCCCAGAGGGTCAGAACTGTGGACTGGTAAAGACGTCAGCCTTGATGATTAACGTCTCAAAGGGAAAAGATGCAAAGAAAATAGAGGAGAAACTCTTTGATATAGGATTAGAGAATATCGAATCAGACACCGAAGCTCAAACAAAGGTATATCTGAATGGTGATCTTATAGGAGCGGTAGAAAAACCAGAAAAATTTGTTGAGGATATGAGGTTTGAAAGAAGGGAAGGGAACTTATCTCTTCAAGTCAACGGTAGGTACGACGAAAAGACGAACGAAGTCATCATCAACTCAGATGAAGGCAGGGTCCGAAGGCCGCTCCTCACCGTTGAGGACGGAAGTCTCAAACTAACGAAAGATGTCGCAGATGAGCTTCAGGACGGAAGAAGAAGTATAGACTCGTTGTTCGACGAAGGCTACGTAGAGTGGGTAGATGCCGAGGAGGAAGAAGCCGTCTATGTGGCTCTTTATCCCTTTGATGTACCCCCTCAATGTGAACACTGCGGGGAACCCATTTCTGAAGCGGACATAAGCTGGACCAATATAGGTGAGGATACGGATACTGCGGAATTGGAATGTAAAAAATGCGGAGAAAGCATGCAGGTGGAGAAAAAGATAACGGAGGACCACACCCATATGGAAGTTGATCCTGTCTTGATCTTGGGGGCTTCAGCCGGTCTCATCCCTTATGCGGAACATAATGCTGCTCCACGTTGTTCCATCGGCGCGAATATGATGAAGCAGGCTTTAGGTTTGAGCGCGTCAAATTACAGATATAGGCCCGATACGAGGGGACACCTGCTCCACTATCCACAAAAATCTCTCATCCAGACGAAGACCATGGATATAGTCAATTACAACGAAAGACCTGCGGGACAGAACTTCGTCGTGGCTGTGATGTCATATCACGGTTACAATATGGAAGACGCGGTGATTATGAGTAGAGCGGCAGTGGATAGAGCCCTTGCCCGTTCTACGTTCTTCAGGACCTACACTACTGAAGAAAGAAGATATCCGGGCGGTCAGGAAGATAAATTCGAGGTCCCGGATCCAGATGTGAGAGGAGCTAGAAGTGACCAGCAGTATAGGAAGCTCGACGAAGATGGTCTTATAAATCCCGAAACCAGGGCGGACGGCGGCGAGGTGATAATCGGTAAAACATCCCCGCCTAGATTTTTAGAAGAAGATACCGACCTAATGGCCCCTCAGAAGAGACGAGAAACGTCGGAGACGATGAGGCCAAGGGAGGAAGGCTGGATAGATTCTGTGATGCTGACGGAATCCGAAGATGGAAGTCGACTGGTGAAGACAAAGGTCAGAGATCAAAGGATACCGGAATTAGGGGATAAATTCACTTCGAGGCATGGACAGAAAGGCGTGATAGGAAAGATGGTAGAACCCGAAGACCTTCCCTTCACTGAAGAAGGCGTCGTGCCCGATCTGATAGTCAATCCCCATGCTATGCCGTCTAGGATGACGGTTGCGCACATGCTAGAACTTCTAGGAGGCAAGCTCGGTTCCTTGGAGGGAAGATTTATAGACGGTACTCCATTCAGCGGAGAAAGTGAAGAAGCGATCAAAGATGCTTTGAAAGAAGCTGGATTCAAATCTAATGGAACGGAGATACTCTACGACGGCAGAACAGGTAAGATGCTGGAAGCGGAGATCTACGTAGGCGTGATATATTATCAGAAATTGCATCATATGGTTTCCGGGAAACTCCACATGAGATCGAGAGGGCCTGTTCAGATACTGACGAGACAGCCCACGGAGGGTCGATCTCGAAAAGGAGGATTACGATTCGGAGAGATGGAGAGAGATTGCTTGATAGGACACGGGGCAGCCATGGTCATAAAGGACAGATTACTTGATCAATCTGACGGCACCACTGAATATGTCTGCGGTAATCCAGATTGCGGCCATATCGCCATGCTCGATAGCAACGGCGAACTCCGCTGTCCGGTCTGCGGTGAAAAGTCTGACGTACATCAGATACAAACTAGTTTTGCTTTCAAATTGTTGATGGATGAGCTGAGATCACTTGGAGTGACCATGCGTCTACAAGTGGAGGATCAAAAATGAAACGCAATAAGAACATTTCAAAAAGGTTGGGAAGCATCCAATTCGCCTACATGTCACCGGAGGAGAAAAGAAATCTTTCTGCTACGAAGATTATCACTCCTGATACATACGATGATGACGGCTTCCCGGTTGAATTGGGGCTAATGGACATGCATCTGGGAGTGATCGAGCCCGGTTTGAGATGTAAGACCTGCGGTGGGCGGGTCGACGAGTGTTCCGGTCATTTTGGTCACATCGAGTTGGCTATGCCGGTCATCCATATAGGATATGTGAAAGAGATAAAAAAACTCCTTCGCTCCACCTGTAGTGAGTGCGGCCGCATCCTTTTAGAAGAAGAAAAGATCACTGCGTATTTGGAAAGGATGGAAGAGATGAGGGAGATGGGCGCTAGCCCTATCGATATAAGAAGTTTCGCTAAGGACGTCTCTAAAGAAGCAAGGAAAAATGATAGATGTCCTCACTGTAAAACGGAGCAGCGGAAGATAGAGTTAGACAAGCCCACCACCTTCAGAGAAGAAAATACGAAGCTGACGCCAAAAGAGGTAAGAGCTCGGCTCGAGAGGATCCCAGATAATGATCTTTGGGCATTAGGAATAAATCCAGACGTTACCCGGCCCGAATATATGGTGTTGAAAGTACTTCTAGTCCCCCCAGTGACGGTCAGACCGTCCATCACTCTCGAATCCGGTGATCGTTCCGAAGACGACCTTACACACAAGCTCGTGGACATATTACGGATAAACCAGCGGCTGAGAGAAAACAGAGACGTCGGTTCTCCTCAGCTGATCGTTGAAGATCTTTGGGATCTATTGCAGTACCACGTCACAACTTATTTTGACAATCAAACCTCTGGTATACCTCCAGCACGGCATAGGAGCGGAAGGACGCTGAAGACCTTGATTCAGAGGTTGAAAGGAAAAGAAGGTCGTTTCAGACAGAACCTCAGCGGTAAAAGGGTGAACTTTTCTTCCCGGACCGTGATCTCCCCGGACCCCTGGTTATCGATAAACGAAGTCGGGGTCCCGGAAAAAGCGGCGCGGGAGTTGACCGTGCCCTTGAAAGTCACCCCTTCGAATCTAGAATATGCCAAGGAGATAGTTAAGAGAGGACCGTCACCCACGAAAGAAGGTAAATATATACCTGGAGCTAACTACATGATACGACCCGACGGTAGAAGGATCAAGATAACGGAGACCAACTCTGAGACCGTCGCGGAAAAAGTGGAACCTGGATTCACCATCGAGAGAGAACTCAAAGACGGAGATATAGTGCTTTTCAACAGGCAGCCCTCCCTGCACAGGATGTCCATGATGGCACATGAGGTGAAGGTCGTCCCGGGGAAGACCTTCAGATTGAACCTTGCGGTCTGTCCTCCCTATAACGCTGACTTCGACGGTGACGAGATGAATCTACACGTTCTTCAGAGTGAAGAAGCGAGAGCCGAGGCAAAGGTCCTGATGAAAGTCCAGGAACATATACTCTCGCCAAGGTTCGGCGGTCCCATCATAGGAGCGATACAGGATCACATAAGCGGGCTCTTCTTCCTAACTCACGACAACCCATCTTTCACAAGAGAAGAGGTCGTTAGTATCTTCTCGAATCTGAAAACAGGCAGATTCCCGGAGCCAGTAGAAAAGGACGGTCAGGAGATATGGAAAGGCAAGGATATCTTCAGCTATTTCTTGCCGGAAGAATTCAACCTCGAATTCAGAGCATCGATATGTGAAAAGTGCAATACCTGTGATGAAGAGAAATGTGATCAAGATGCGTATGTTATTATAGAGGACGGAACTCTTTTAGCTGGAACCATCGATGACAATGCGGTCGGCGCTTTTAAGGGTGAGATCGTCGATAAGATAGCTCGAGATTATGGTACTGACGAGGCTAGAAAGTTCATCGACCAGATCACGACTATCGCTCTAGGTGTGATCACACTGAGAGGATTCACTACTACTATAGATGACGAGGATATACCAGAGGGGGCAGAGAAACAGATAAAAGCGGTCTTGGAAGAAGCGGAGGAGAAAGTCAGAAGTTTGGTAGAAGCTTACAAGAGCGGTGAACTGGAAGAACTTCCTGGTAGAGGTCTAGAAGAGACTTTGGAAGTAAAGATAATGAAAGAGCTCGGCAAAGCTAGGGACGATGCCGGACAGATAGCCAGCAAATACCTTGGCCTGAGCAACAATACGGTGGTGATGGCCAGGACGGGGGCTAGAGCAAGCATGCTGAATCTGACACAGATGGCCGGAGCTTTGGGTCAACAGGCGATCAGAGGCGAGAGGCCGAGCAGAGGATATGAAGAAAGGACCCTCTCCCATTTCAAGCGCAAGGAATTGGGCGCAAAATCCAAAGGTTTTGTTGCCTCCTCTTATAAAGACGGATTGGATCCCCTGGAATATTTCTTCCACAGCATGGGTGGAAGAGAAGGTCTGGTCGATACCGCGGTACGTACGAGTCGTTCGGGTTACATGCAGAGACGTTTAATCAACGCCCTAGAGGATCTTATGGTATCTGACGATGGAACTGTGAGGAACACAGCGGATACCATCATCCAGTTCAGATATGGCGAGGACGGTATTGATCCCATGCGGAGCAAAAGAGGAGATGCCGTAGACATGGAGGATATTATGAGAGATTTCAAAAAAGGGAGGGGTAACTGATGGCGAAAAAAGATACGATCAATGCATTGGTAAGAAGAGGAGTCGACGAGGAAATCGCCGATAAACTGGCTGACGAAGGGCTTCTTCTAGGCGATGTTAAAGCCGCTTCTAAGGAGGAATTAACTGAATTTTTATCTGAAGAGAAGGCGAAAAAAGTTGCAGAGAAAGTTGGTGGCAAAAAAGGTAAGAAAAAAAAGAAAGGGAAGAAAAAAGGGAAAGCGAAAAAGAAAGAAGAAAAGACTGGTGAAAAAGATCTTGAAGATATATACGTAGAGAAATTCGAGCCTTTACAAGGCATAGGGAAAAAGATAAGAGAATTGAGCGAAGAAAAGGGATATAATTTTCCCCAATCGGTGATAAAGGACATTGCTGAACATATAGATGACCATGACATCTCTGAAGATGAGTATGAGGACCTTTTAGAGTTGGTATATGAAAGATACCAGAATAGAAAGATAGACCCAAAGGAGTCGGTAGGTATCGTAGGAGCACAATCTATCGGTGAGCCGGGAACACAGATGACTATGAGAACATTTCACCATGCGGGTGTGGCGGAGATTGGGGTGACTCAGGGTCTGCCGAGGATGATAGAGATCGTAGATGCTAGAAAAGTGCCGAGTACTCCCTCCATGGAGGTCCACCTAGAAGATGATATCAAAGCCGATAGGGAGGAGGCAAAAAAGATAGCCTCAAGATTGGAGATCACTAGGTTGAAAGAGATCGCCGACGTTGAGATAGACATAGGTGGGACCTGCGTCACGATAACACCCGATAAGGAAAGGCTGGAAAAAGAGGATATAGATCTCGACGAGATAACCCGAAATCTCAGTAAAAAGAGAGGTATTAAAGGTGAAGTTATGCAGGAAAATGAGCACATAAGTATCGACGTCGAAGAGGGTAAATTCAGCCTCCTGTATGAAGCCGTAGAAGAGGCGAAAAAGACTAAGATAAAAGGTTTAAAAGGGGTAGAAAGAGGCGTCATAAGAAAAGACGGTGGAGAGTTCGTCATCTACACCGAAGGTTCAAACCTCGAAGGAGTCCTAAAGATGGACGGCGTCGATATAGAAAAAACGACTACCAACAGTCCAACGGAGATATATAATGTTCTGGGGATAGAGGCCGCCCGAAAATCGATTATACAGGAAGCTAAAGACACTTTAGATGAGCAGGGTTTAGAGGTCGATATCCGCCATATAATGCTCGTAGCCGATGTGATGACCAATGAAGGAGAACTTAACGCTATAGGGAGGCACGGTGTTTCTGGCAGGAAGACCAGCGTACTTGCTAGAGCTGCCTTCGAGATCACGAGCCAACACCTTTTGAGAGCTGCTATACTGGGAGAAGAGGATAAATTGGACGGGGTTGCGGAAAACGTAATAGTGGGTCAGCCTATAACTCAGGGTACCGGAGCCGTAAACGTGAAATATACCGGGCAAACAAACAAAGAAGATTGAGAGCTCTCCAAAACGGTTAAAAAATCATAAATAGCAGCGAATTAATGAAAGCACGATGCAATATATAAAATAAGGACATATAAAGGAGGAATCAAAAAATGGATGTAAAGAGAGAGATCAGAGTGGCCATAAACACTGGCGAAGTCGATTTTGGCTTTAACGAAGCCATGAAGAACGTAGAGAAAAACGATTGTAAATTGCTGATAGTTGCTTCCAATTGTCCTGAGGAAAACTTGACCAGTAGCGATGAGTTCAAGGATGTGCCTATCTATCATTTTAGAGATAACAATCAGGCCTTGGGTTCAGCAGCTGGAAAACCTTTTGCCATTTCAGTTCTCTCGATTCTAGACTCGGGCGAATCGAACATCCTTTCTGTTAAGGCGGAATGATCATGGCTGAGAGTATTGAGGAGATTACTTTTAACGAAAAAACCCTTAGGTATATCTCCCTTTTCGAAGAGATCACAGACGCCGATGTGGTAGATTGTGTAGATATACCGGAAAAAGTCATATTCTTGGTCGAGAAAGGGGATATAGAGAAAGCTATAGGGAAGAGAGGTAAAAATGTAACAAAAGTCAGCGATTCTATAGATAGGAATGTGCATATCATAGAATACAGCAACGAACCGGAGGAGCTTCTTGAAAACATATTCTACAGTTACGATGTCAAGGACGTGGAGATCGAAGAAAAGAATGGGGTGATGCACGGTACCGTAGAGGTGGACCCGGAGAACAAAGCGAGGGCCATAGGCAAGGAAGGGAGAAATCTTTCTATCGCCAGAAAGATAATGATGCGTCATACGGAGATATCTAGTGTATCGGTTGCGTAAATGTTGGAGTGATTGCCCTGATTCTATTAGACATGTGGGTAAGAAGTCAATCTTTATCTTCAACTGCTCTTTCGGTTATCTCTTTTGAGACCCGCCTGATATCTTCATTGTCCCCTTCTGAATAAAATGAAAGTTCTGCATAGATGGTATTTTTCATTTTTTTACTATCATCTTGATAATTTACAGTTTCCATGACTTTGTCCATGACCTCATCTAAAGTCACATCGTCTTCAAATGTGATCACTTCTTCGACCTTTCTTTTAACGAATTCCTTCAGATCCGAGTTATTGGATTTAGAAGTCTCTCCTTCTTTAGATTTTGAATCTTCTTCCCTCAACTGAGAGGTCTCTACCTCCTTATCATCCTTCTCCTCATCGGTATTCTCTTCCAATAGAGAAATGATACTCTCCTCTTCAGGAGGAATGCTTTCTTCATCCTCCTTACTTTTGGATATCGGTGGTTCGTTAAAAGATGAAGGCTCTTCATCAAGATTGTTAGGACCTAAATATCCTGCTTGCTCTTTATCCTCTTCAAATTCCTCTTCTCCGGTTGTCTCATCAGAAGGAGACAACCCTCCATTTTCATCTAGAGATGGAGATGGTTTCTCCGAGTCTATTGGTTCTTCTGTCATTTCTTCTTCGGGTTTTTTCTTCATCTTCCAGAATATTCCGAAGATAATGATCACTAATATGATTATGAGTAGTAGACTCACCCACCAGTAGTCGACCAAGAACATACCTTCGCCGGAAGCTTGGTCATCCGTTCCCAAGTCGAGTATTATATCCCCCGATTCAAGTCCTGTGAAGGTGCCAGTTTCCGACTCCTCAAGAGAGTCGTGTTCAACAGTATAGGTAAATTCGAGATCATTTGGTGTAGTGGTGGCCATCAGGGTAAAATTATAGAAGCCAGAGGTTCCATCCTCTATCTCTATCTCCTCCTCTTCGCCCCATGATAATGACAGGTGTGCATCGTTTATGAGATTACCGTTTTGATCTTTGATAGGACCGATGATTATGGTGTACTCTTCTTCGACTATCACCGTTTCTGACTGATTACCAAGGGTTATCGTATATGTTCCTCCTTCTTCGAGTTCATAAGTATGCTCGATTTCCTCTATTCCCCCTGGACCTATGGTCCATGTTTCGATCTCTTCACTATCTACAAGAAGTGTTATATTCCCTTCAGCGTTTCCTTCGTTCTCCAGCCTGGCGGTTATTTCTACATCCAAGGGAGCTTCTCCATCGGTCGGTTCTACCGCAAAGTCGTGTACTACGATCATGGGTTCCTCTTCCTCAACACTCACTTCGAAATCTACAGAAGCGGAATCTAAGTTCCCCGCTCCATCTACAGCCTGGACCTCTACCGTATGTTCTCCTTCTTCGACTTCCGAGAATGTGTGAGAGGTGCCGGATCCTACATCGATCCAAGAACCGTTATCCATCATCACTTGGTAGTGATCTATGCCAGTACCATCATCGTCGCCGCTCCACTCAATAGTTACTTCGGTTTCATTCAAGGTTTCTCCGTCACCAGGAGATATTATCTCCACTTCTGGCGGGGTGGTATCGACGGTGAAATCCACGCTCATGATCTCCTGATTCCCCACTTCATCCCAAGCTCGAACCTCTACCGTGTGCTCTCCATCCTGGAGGCCAGTGAAGGTGTGCTCGGTATCGGTCCCCAGGTCGATCCAATTTTCCCCGTCGATCCTCACCTCGTAGAAGTCTATCCCTGTCGTGGAGTCGCTCCCTTCCCACTCCACGGTGATATTGCTCTCTGAGAATATCTCATTTTGTTGAGGTGCTATGATGTTGAGTTCGGGAGAGGTCACGTCGACCGTAAAGTTCACAGTATCGGTATTATTGTTACCGGCGTTGTCCCAAGCCCGGACTTTTACTAGATGCTCTCCGTCGGTCAAGTTCGAGAAGATGTGATTTGTAGCGCTTCCGACGTTGATCCAGTTACCATTGTCGACCATGACTTCGTAATAGTCTATCCCTGAGGTCTCGTCGATACCGCCCCATTCCACCGTGACGCTATCCGAGGCGAAATGTTCGTTCTCGTCCGGACTCGTCACATCTATCTCTGGTGCAGCCGCATCAACATAGAAGTCCACGATATCGCTGTCGTAATTTC
>JAZKSH010000035.1:0-17128 GCA_036626195.1 Thermoplasmatota archaeon
ACCGAGGTAAGCCTAGAAGCGATACCGGACGAAGGTCAGGAGTTCCATGAATGGACAGGAACCGATCAGACAGGTGAGAACATAACAATAACCATGGACGAGGACAAGGACATAACAGCACACTTCATACCGGAAGGTCAAAACCCAGCGAACTTCGAAGTCACGATCGACAGTCCTGAAGATGGTGCCGAGATAACCAAAGGTAACGATGTCACGGTAGAATTCACCGTCGAAAACACGGGCGATCTTGAAGATACACAGCAGATAGTCTTCAACGTAGACGGCGAAGAAGTTGATACGGTTGAGATGACGCTAGCAGGAAACGAATCGGATACAGGTGAATTCACATGGACCGCAGACTCGGAAGGTGATTACACACTTGAAGTCGCTAGTGATGATACCGACGATTCAGTAGACATCTCGGTATCAGCAGACGGCGACGGCGACGGTGATGGAATCCCAGGATTCACGTTACTACTGTTGGTACTCGCTGCAGTCATAGCAGTGGCGATCTACTACAAAAAGGAAGAGTAAGAGAACGATCCGATACAAAACCACAAAACCCCTTTCCTTCTCTATTATTATTTTTAAAGAATATCTCCCGGTTGAATGCTTTCTGAATATTTCATATCTATAGACTAGATGTCAAGAATTTCCGATCCTATACTGGCTTTATCAAAAAGTTTATATCCTCCTTGCAGTTAATAGATACCTGATAATATGCCCGCTTCCTGGAAGTATTTCGCTTTGAGGACTTTTAATATGGTACTGGTACTGGTAATAGTGGTATTTATCCTCTCTGCTGCATTCAGTACGATGGCGGAGCAGGAACTGGAATCGAGCGTGAGACAGCAGGTTCGTGCTGAGATGCGAGAATGGGAAGGTATGAATGAGACCGCGATCCGATCACGTCAAGAAAATCGAACGGAAGAGCTGAGGAGGGAGTACAATCTTCATCTTCCTAGATGGCAGAGAGTATTTTTTTCAGCTAGAGATGTTCTGACGTTTGATTTCGGGGAAGCAAACGATATGACTGCGGGGGATGGTTCTAGCGATGTTGCCGCGATAATAATGGATTACTTACCAAATACGATCCTACTATTCACGACGGCAGCTTTCATCTACACCGCTTTGGGCATAGCGGTGGGCTTGAAGGCCGCTCAGAGAGCAGGTTCGAAGCTGGACAAGTTCCTATCGCTCTTCGGCATGACCGCCTCGTCGATGCCGATGTGGTGGGTCGGTATGATAGCCTTACTCATATTTGTATATACCCTCGGATGGTTGCCGAGGCCGACACCTTCATTCCCTTCCATCGCTGAGTACGGATTCCTCGGATACCTCGAGAGAGTGTTGATCAAGATGGCGCTTCCTTTGGCCGTCATAGTTTTCGTTCTCTTCGGTGGAAGAGCTTGGGTGACTAGGAATATCGTGACCGGTATTCTGCAGGACGATTATATAATGGCTGCGAGAGCTAAAGGCGTGCCTGAACGTAAAGTCATATACGGGCACACTTTAAAAACTGCAGCTCCGCCGGTTGTCACGTCAGCGATAATGTCTCTGCTTCTCTCTGTGGCTGGAGCTATGATCTCGGAGATAATCTTCCAGTGGCCCGGTATGGGTTACTTGCTGCGATTAGCGATATTTATCTACACGGATGTACCTGTGATTATAGGGATATCCTTTGTGACAGCATTCCTCTACATATTCGGATACTATCTCGCAGATTTGATCTATGGGTTCTTGGACCCAAGAGTAGAAGTAGGTGCAGGTAGTCAGATGAGGTAATAAAAGGAGTGATAAAATGGTTCGTTGGGATGATTTGAAAGCGGATGTAAAAGAGGTCTTTAACGAGTTCAAAAAACACAAGATAGGTTGGATAGGCGTCACTTTGATAGGATTCATGGTCATGATGGGGGCGCTTGCGCCGGTTCTGGCTCCACAGGTTAATGTACAATGGAGTCCATCAGAGGATAGATGGCAGGCCAACCCTCGAAGTTCACCACCTGTATGGCTCGATTGGATAACTCGTGATGACTATCATCATCATACCGTCGTTGACTGGGACGGAGAAGTCAATCAGACTGATTACAGCTATTCCGAGACGGCCCAGGCTTATTACACACAGGATGTGGTGTTCGACGAAGCCGGGAATCAAACTTTACAGCTAAGACGGGAGGACGACGCAGAAGAGGATGGATATGATGTTCTTGAGGAAACGACCGTTGAAGTAGTAGAAAGAGAAGGAGTAGAAAATATCACGGTAGAAGGGTTTTCGGTAGAACCGCTCGAGGGTGATGCTCCTCTAGAAGTTCAGATATCTGCAACGCTTACGCATACTGGTGATGCCCAAAACAGGACTATATCCCTTGATCTCCCTAATGCCCTCCAGTTGCGTGAAGATGAAAGAAGTGTTGAGTACGAGCTTGAACCTGGTGAAACCATAAATGTTGATCGCGAAGGCGTATTTTACAAGGATGGCCTCTTTACTATAGGACTCGGCGTTGAGGCTGAGATCGTAAGAGTCGGCGTGGGCAATGACGTCGAGGTTGATAACTTCCAGATCACCATGGATGGGCTAGAGGCTACGGTGAGTGCTGAAGTAACTAATGTAGTCGATGAGGAAAGGACCGTACGATTGAGGATCGACAGAGAGATGGAAGATACGAAGGAAAGAACGACTGAGGTAGAAGAAGAGTATCCTCTTAATCCAGGTGAGAGTAAGGAGATAAGTTATCCTGTTGAACTCCCTCGAGAAGGTAAGTATTATTTCACTCTTGGACCTATAGAGAGGTCTCGCACAGCGGAAGAACAACAGGAAGGTTCGGCTTCTCTTTCCGCTGCTTCAGCTGAATCTCCCGATAAAGATTCTGAAGTAATGCAACAGAGAGGCGACGTAATAGTTCACAGCTTCACCGTGGCAGATGAAGTCATGCTGGGAGATATAGAAACGGTAACCATCGAATTGGAGAACGAATATCGAGAGCAACAAGATATATCTCTCCACATCGGCGGCGCAGAAGAAGACGAGGCAGATTACGAACTGGCGCGGGAGATGGAGATCGCTCCAGCGGGTCTAATACGAGGGTACGATCACACTTTCACCTTGGACATGCAGGCCGATAGAGTACCTAGAGAAATATACTTCGAATTCGAGGGTGAAGCTGACAGGTATCGGCAAAGATATATTGAGATCAGTAGACCGACCAAAGGCCGCTGGGACTTTGTCAAATGGACGGGAGATCATGAGGCTGAAGACGATGAGATAACCATAGAGATGAATGAAGACAAAGATCTCATGGCCCATTTCGGAGAAGAAAAGTACCGGGTCAGGTCAACCGATGCCATAGGAAATGGGTCAATCGAGACCAATCCGAACCAACTCTGGTATGAGAGAGGTGACGAAGTCGACGTTCAGGCCGTTCCGGAGCAACCTGATTCAGAAGGCGACCAGAGTAATTGGTCATGGGAATTCAGTCATTGGACGGGTGATCATCCGGAAGGTGAGGCTTATGAAAAAGAGATAAGTCTAGATGTGGATCATGACAAGGAGTTGAGACCCGCCTTTGAAAGGGTGGACGAGAATAGAGAGGAGAATCACACTCTAACAGTGAACGTCGAAGGTAACGGAACGGTAGAAGTCGATGGCGAGGTAGTAGAAAATCAATACGAAGATAAGGAATATACTGCGGTGAGACTAGAAGCGATTCCTGAGGATGACTGGGACTTCGATGGATGGCAAGGAGATAGTACAAGAAGAGAGAGAGAGGTAACTATTTTACTCGATGAAGATAAAGAGGTAACGGCCAATTTTGACGATGAGATAACCTATGAACTCGATGTAACAGAGCGTGGAAAAGGAGTAGTTGAATGGGTCGATTCGCCGCCCCAAGCATTGTATGAGCCCGGAGAAGAAGTGACACTAAAAGCGACCCCAGATGATACAATAGTTCTGGAAGACGTCAATAGAGGAGACAGAGTTGGTGAGTTCCATGAAACGGTGACGGTCGTTAGGAGGACCAATATTAGAGAAAATATTTATGATCAATCTACAAACTTCCTGAGAAGAGAATATGATAAAACCGATGTATCGGGCAAGAATGTTGTTCATCCAACAGAGGTTTTATTCAGCAAGGATAACGAGAAATGGGTCGAGCCAGACGCTGACCCTCTCAAAGGGGAATATGAAGTAACGTTGCGGTTGGAAGGCATTAACGTAAATATGACCGATGCGCAGGTCACTTTCTCTGGTGCCGTATATGGAGTGATGGGCACTGACGGGAGAAGAAGAGATATATTCCAAGGATGGGTCTGGGGAGCCAGGTATGGGTTGATTGCCGGCGGTGTAGTCGCTTTGACAACGATCCTCTTCGGCACCACCTTTGGGATGACAAGTGCTTATTACGGAGGCTGGGTCGACGAGTTCATGCAGAGGTTGAACGAGATATTGATGGGCATACCGACCTTGCCGATCTTAATAATCGTGTTACGATTCTGGAATAGGAGCATCTGGGTATTCGTGTTGATCTACGCATTGTTGATGTGGCGTGGAGCTGCCAAAGTGATCCGTTCTAGAGGACTGCAGGTCGCAAAAGACACTTATATCGAGGCGGCGGAGTCGCTCGGTTCAGGATCAGGTAGAATTATAGCAACGCACATGATACCTCAGATACTGCCTTATGCGATCGCCCAGGCTGCACTGCTCGTCCCCGTAGTCATCATGGCCGAGGCAGGCTTGCACATCCTCGGTCTAGGTGATCCCACTATAGTGAGTTGGGGTACATTATTGAACGAAGCAAACAATAGTGGAGCAGTGTACAACTGGCGCCGATCGTGGTTCTGGATCCTGTTCCCCGGAGTCGGGATGGCTTTAGTTGGCTTCGGCTTCATATCCGCGGGCATGGCTATCGAGAGGATAATCAATCCGAAGATGAAACAGAGGTGAAATGATGGACGACAATACTGTCTTGAAAGTAGAAGAACTGTGTACGCATTACCTGACATCCGACGGCGAAGTGATGGCGTTAGACGACGCATCATTTGAGTTGGATAGAGGCGCCTCTATAGGCATAGCTGGAGAATCCGGGTGTGGTAAAAGCACCCTGGCTTTCTCACTTTTAAATCAGGTACAGGTACCCGGAGAGATAATGAGCGGTTCCATAAATCTGGACGGCATCGAAGTTACGGAGTTATCCGAAAAAGAAGCTAGGAAGAAGATCAGGTGGAAAAAAATCTCTATGGTCTTCCAAGGAGCTATGGAGATAATGACACCTGTTTATTCAGTGGGCCACCAGATGAAAGAACCTCTCAAGTATCACAAGGACATAACAGGTGAAGAAGCTAGAGCTAGATGTGAGAAGTACCTAGAACTGGTAAATCTCGACACGGGCATATTCGACAGGTATCCTCATGAATTGAGCGGTGGCCAGAAACAGAGGGTTATAATCGCAACAGCACTATTGCTTGAGCCAGATATAGTCATCTTTGATGAACCGACCACCGCCCTCGACGTCGTGGTAGAAGCCAGGATAATGAACGACCTTAAGCGCCTCAGGAGAGAATTGGACATATCGATGTTATTCATAACTCATGACCTCAGTATTCTAGCAGAAGTGTCGGACGAGTTGGCCATCATGTACGCGGGATGGATCGTTGAATTTGGAGAGTCTAACAAAATATATAAAGATCCCAAGCACCCGTACACTGAAAAATTGATGGCCGCGATTCCGGATATACGGACCGATATAGATCGATTGGAGTATATCCCTGGAGTACCCCCTAACTTGGTAAATCCGCCTTCAGGCTGCAGATTCCATCCTCGCTGCCATAAGGCTATGGAGGTGTGCAGGGAGATGGAGCCGGAAACATATATGGTCGACGGAGTGAGAGTCAAGTGCCACCTATACAGTGAAGATGAATCTATAGCGGAAAGTAAAGAGGCTACCTACGACACCGCCTATGAAGATGAAGCGGCGGCTGAGGCCTACGAAGGTGAAAAAGGTCAAGAAGTAGCGGAAGATGGAACTGGAGAAGAAGTAGAAGCAGAAGCAGAAGAAATGGAGGAATAAATCATGGCAAAACCGCTGTTTAAGGCAAGGAACTTGACAAAGCATTTTGATATAACACAGGGAATCATGCAGAAGCTCAAAAGAGAGGAAAAACAAACAGTTCGAGCAGTGGATGGGATAGACTTTGATATCTATTGGAAAAGGAACTTCTCTATAGTCGGCGAGTCCGGCTGTGGGAAAACGACGGTCGGCAAACTCATGATGCGTCTTTATGAGGCAACTGACGGCCACATGTACATGAAAGGAAAGGACATCACTGAGATCGACAGCGGGGAGGAGTTGAAAGCATACAGGAGACAAACTCAGATAATATATCAGGATCCCTTTTCTGCACTCGATCCAAGACACAGAATCCGAAAAATACTGGAAGAACCGCTGCAGATCCACAATATAGGGGATTCTAGAGAGGAAAGGACAGACATAATTTACGACGCCCTCGAAGAAGTCAGATTGACACCCCCTGAAAAATTCATGAGAAGGTATCCACACATGCTTTCAGGCGGTCAGAAACAAAGGGTTTCGCTTGCCAGGGCGATGATACTCAATCCTGATTTCATCGTCGCCGACGAGCCGGTTTCAATGCTAGATGTCTCTGTAAGGGCCGAAGTACTCAACCTTATGAAGGATCTTATAGAAGAGGAAGACGTGACCTATTTCTACATCACCCACGACATCTCCACTACAAGATTCTTCACCGATTACATCGGTGTCATGTATCTCGGCGACCTGGTCGAAAAAGGAAAAGTGGGCGACGTACTTGACAATCCGGCACACCCATACACACAGGCTTTGCTGGTCGCGGTCCCTGAACCGGATCCAGAGCGGGTGCGAGGAGTCAAGAAACTACCTATAAAGGGTGAGATACCGTCGGGAACCAACGTACCCAGCGGTTGTAGATTCCATCCGAGATGTCCGCATGCAAAGGATATATGTGCTGAGGAGGAACCTGAAGAGGTTGAGATAGAGAAGGAACACACCGCCAAATGCCATTTCGCCGGTGAAATAGACTTTGACCTGGATGTCGCAAAGTGAACATCGTTAACAAAATCCCTTCTATTACTCCATTCCTTTATCTTGGTAAAATGGTGGGTGCTTAAATATAAGAGGGCTATCAAGATGAATGATGAATCCGATGAGGAAAGAGGAATCCTGATAAGGATATTGGCCAATGAAGATATACAGAAAGGGATTGCTTTTTTTTCTATAGCTCTCATACTTGCTTTTTCAGCAATCCTTCCTGTTCCTGAGGAGGAAGTCGAAACAGGGAGGGTAAATACGACCGATGGCGAGCCCGAGCATGAAAAAATATATTATCCGGGCTACCGCGTGAGAAATGCCACTCTAGAGTTGAATATCAGTTCGATAGTAGAAGATCATACTGCTACCAGCAGAGTTAGTCTTTTAGACTATGACTTCAACACTTTGTACCAGGAAAATATCACATCCAATGAAAGTAGGAGTTGGGAGATTACTGAAAAAGATTTACCTCGCGATCCTACCTGGATATATTTCGAAAATATAAGTTTAAATTATACCTACACCCTTAAACATGAAAGTCGACCCTACAGCCTGCTCTCTATTCCCGCAATTATTTTCACTTTGGTCGGGATGGTCTTTGCCTTCAAAGGAAAAGGAATCATACTTGGAGAGATTAAACAAAAGCAGATAGAGGAAGAGGCTAGGAAGAAACGCGAGGAGAGAAAGAAGGAATCCGAAAAAGATAAGCGCAAAAACCTTACAGAAGAGGAGATAGAAGAAGAAGTGATCTATTCAGGTGAAGATTCCATGGAAGAATCTATGGAGAAGAAAGGAGATGCCGAGCACATCAATTTCATGGGCGTCCCTGACGAGGATGATGAGGAAGGAAGTGAGGGGTGAGTGAGATATGCGATTATATTTCAGTCACCCTACGTTCACCTTTAAAACGAAGACGGAGAAAAAATGTATAAGCATCATTAAGGAACATATAGAACCCGATGAACTAATCAATCCCTCCGATTTTGGTCTTAAACACGATTTGAAATCAAAAGTGAAGAAGTCCGACGGACTCGTCGCCATGGCTGTATCCGGCGTTTTTACTTACGTGGTTTGGAAGGAGATAGAGATGTTTGAGGAGGGCGAGGATGTCCGCCTGTATACTTTCATGGTCCAAAATAAAAACGATATAGGTCCACTCGTTAAAGGCATCCCCGAAGATATAAAAAAATTGAGCAAAAAAGAGTCTAAGAAGCTCTCACACAAGATAACCAAGGACGATTATCAGGATGGATTTTTTTCGTCTCTAGCAGGTTCTCATAGATCTAGATTTTAAAAAGTAGAAAAGAGATTTTTGGTTCAGCCTTTCATCACGCCTATCGGTGTCAATTTTGCCACGATCTTTGAAAGACCCGCGTTGTGCGTCACTTCGACCACGTTGTTGACGTCCTTGTAGGCGCCGGGACTTTCCTCTTTCAGCACTTTGTCGCTCGCGGCTTTGACGTAGATGCCGTCTTCGGAAAGATCTCTTTTTATCTGGTTCGCCCGGAACTTCTTTCTCGCACCGGTTCTAGACATCACTCTTCCCGCTCCGTGACAGGTGGAACCCCAGGTCCTTTCCATGGAGTGTTCCGTACCCGCCATGACGTAGCTCGCGGTACCCATATCTCCGGGTATTATCACCGGTTGGCCCACATCTCTATACTTTTTGGGCACCTCTTTCCTTCCGGGAGCGAAAGCCCTAGTAGCTCCTTTTCGATGTACCACGACGTCTTTTCTTTTATCGTCGACCTCGTGTTCTTCCTTCTTTGCGACGTTATGGCAGACGTCGTAGATCATCTCCATATCCATGTCTTCCGCACTCTCGTCGAATACATCTTCAAAACTCTCTCTCACCCAGTGTAGGATCAACTGCCTGTTTGTCCAGGCGTAGTTGGCTCCGCAGCTCATAGCAGAGAAGTAATCCCGTCCTTCGGGAGAATCGAAAGGCGCACAGGCTAACTGCTTGTCCGGAAGATCGATATTGTATTTGCGTATCGCCTTCTCCATCTTGTCGATGTAATCTGTAGCTATCTGATGGCCACAGCCTCTGGAACCGGTATGTATCATCGTAGTGATCATACCTTCTTCAAGATCCATGGCGTCGGCCATTTCTTTATCGAATATCTTCTCTACCTTTTGAACTTCTATGAAATGGTTGCCACCGCCCAGGGTACCGAGCTGAGGAGAACCCCGGTCTTTCGCCTTTTTGCTCACTTTATCGGAATCGGCGTTCTCCATCCTACCGTTGTCCTCGATCCGCTTGAGGTCCTGTTCCCAGCCGTAGCCATTGTCCACGGCCCATTCTACCCCGTAGTCCAGCGCTTCTTCCAGCTCGCCTTTATCCAATCTGAGACGGCTCTTTCTACCCACTCCCGCAGGTACGTTATCGAATATAGTGTTCACCAGCGACTTGATATTGTCTCTGATTCTATCTTCTTCCAGGTTAGTCCTTACAAGTCTGACACCGCAGTTGATGTCATAACCGACTCCCCCGGGCGAGATGACCCCGTCTTCCATGTCCATAGCTGCCACGCCCCCGATAGGAAAGCCGTAACCCCAGTGGATGTCTGGCATGGCCTTGGAAGCGCCTATTATCCCGGGAAGAGTGGCCACGTTCGCTACCTGTTCAGGCGCGTTATCCTGTCTAATAGATTTGATCAGTTCGTCATCGGCGAAGATCCACCCCGGCACGTTCATACCTCTCTTGTAGCTTTTCGGTATCGTGTAGACATAGTCGCTACTTTTCTTCAAAGGTCCGTTCCAGTTCCTGCCCATGTTTATCGCTTTCCAATTGTGAATCTTGGGTTATATATCTTTGTATTTGAGCCGTAGTGGATCATCCGTCCTCGGATATCACGGAGATGATCTTGTCCGCGGTGGAGGGTCCTATGCCCTTGACCTCCTGAAGTTCTTTTTCGTCCGCGTTGAAGATATCTCTCACCGAGCCGAAGTGTTCCAGCAGTCTCTCTGCGAGCTTGCCCGAGACCGAAGGTAGGCCTTCCAGTATGTACTTTCTATTGTCATAGATAGACATGCTCTTCTTTCCCTTCCTCAAGGAAGACGATCCTTTCTTATCCCGTTTAGAATCCCGTTTCACCATGGTCGCCACGAGAGACGCGGTCTCTTCCCCTCCTTTCGTGAACAGGACCGGTATCCTGAAGTCGGCGGCTAAAGAGGCTAGAGCACCGTAGATAGCGTTATCTCTGATATTCCTCTTCTCGTAGAGTCCTTCCCCCTCTAGTATGACTATCGGATGCTGATAATTTTCTGAGAGGCTTTTCGCCTGACTGAAGAGCCTGCCGTCGGTTATCGATTCTAAAAAGTCGGACACCTCTTTTCTTTCCACTGCAGTATCTTCAGATATTATGTAATCTCCCACCGATAATTGAGACGTATTGATCTTTATGTTTTTCTTCGCGAGCGTTTGCACGACCATGCTGTTCTGCTCTCTAGTGTCTACCGTGATCTCTGCATCGCTCTCTTCCTCCTCTTGAGTATCGGTGTCCTCTTCCTCCTCCCTTTCAAAATCCATCAATGACCTCTGATTTTCGTCCTCTTGAATCTCCTCTTTTTCTTCGCTTTTCTTCAAATCTTTTTTGCTTTTCTTTTCCACTACTTTATACCCTTTTTTATCTACATCCATGGGATCACCCACGCTTATCTCGCTCTCGAGATCGTCTCTCAACCTCATCAGATTTTTATGCATCTTCTTTTCCTTGCTTTTACTGGACCAATAATAGGCTTCATCTCTTGTATTTTTTGTTATCAGTATCACAACCTTACCCTCTCTTTTTCTAGCGGTTCTGCCCCTCCTTTGGATGGTCCTGATCTCAGAGGGAACCGGTTCGTAGAACACCACTAGGTCCGTTGCGGGTATATCGAGCCCTTCCTCCCCTACGCTCGTAGCCACTAGAACGTTGAATTCGCCGGATTCGAAATCTTCGATGGCCTGGACCTGCTCGTTTTGTTTAAGGCCTTTATCTCCCTCTTTGTCCGTCTGTCCTATGAATCTGACCGGCCTTGTCCCCTCTACATTATCAAGTAAATCGGTGACTTTGGTGGCGGTTTTCCTATAATTCGTGAAGACTATTATCCTAGAATCGGGTTCCTTTTCCAACTGCTCACTCACTATATCTTTGACCTTATCCACCTTTGGATGTCCCTGGTTCAAAGTGTTCAGTTTTGCCAAAACGTCCTTCATCTCCGGCCTTTCCATCAGCCGCTTGGAAGCTTTCGACCCTCCTCTGCTGTCCGCTTCACTTTTTATCTTCTCTAGAAAGTCTCTCAGCCCGTCAGGTCCCTGAGTTTCTGCCTGGTCTATGGCGTGATCGATCTTTATTGAGGAAGCTATCAGGCTCGCGGCTCTGTAAAGAGAGGATTTATTGGAGGAGTGAAGTTCGTTCTGTATCTCGTCTCTCGTTTTGATAAGGTCTTTTCTTGAAATTCGGTCCGGTTTTTTATCTTCGAGGAATCCGAACTTTTGTATCTCCTTTATCTCCTTTTTCTTTATCTTCTTCAGCTTCTTCACTATCTTTTTCTGCTCTTCGGGAAGCTTGACGTCGATCCAATCTTTCTCAAGGTAGTTGGTATACTTCACCACGTCTGGATCGTATTTCGTCCTAATCTCGACATGTTCCAGACCTAAAGTTTCGCAGACGGACAGTATCTCTTCTATCTCGCTTCCCGGGGATGCGGTAAGCCCAAGAGTGAGGTTATCTAATTCTCTTTGAGCTTCGCCGATGAAGACGTAGGCGTAATCGCCTCCGGTTCTATGAGCTTCGTCGAAAATTGTCAAAGAAGTATCTTTCAGGTCGATCCTTTTGGCCATCAGATCGTTCCTTATCACCTGGGGTGTAGAGACTATGATCCTGTTCTCCTTCCACAGTTCCTCCCTTTTTTCGGGGCGCACCTCTCCCGTGAACACTTCCGGCTCCGCACCTTTTATCAACTTCGAGATGTCCTTGGAATGCTGACTCACAAGCGGTTTTGTAGGAGCCAAGAAAAGGATCTTCTTTTCAGGGTGCTGTTCCAACTTTTCAGCCATCACCATCAGGGCTATTATCGTCTTACCCAGGCCGGTCGGAAGCACCACCAAGGTAGAAAGTCTTTCGGCTACCTCGGCTATATTTACCTGATATTCACGCTCTTCGATAGCGTCTTTGTTCAGCAGCTCTCCAGACATGTTCAATATAAAGTAGGCCGTGAGAGACCGATTTTTTGGTAGCTCAGAGCCCCATCTCCTTATCTATCTGTTCCTCCATCTCTCCTCCCAGGGCTAGTTCTTCCTCCCACTTGTCCAGATTATCTAGGATCTCTTTTAAACGGCGGAGACAATCGATACATATCCACTTCTCACCTATCTCTTTGCCCGGCGTCTTCTTGTAACTGATGGTTTCGCAGAATTCACAGTAATTCATATCCTTGGTCCTATGTTCAGCATAAGCTTCCATCCGCTTCCCCTCTTTAAGCCTGGAGATCAATTTCTCTTTTAGTTCATCGTCGATCTCCTCGCCAAGGTCTAGGTCGAAGTTTTCAAGGTCTTTCTCGTCGCTCTTTTCCGCCAGTATACCACCTACAGTAGGTTTCAAACGCCTTGAACTATTTAAGTTATATCCTCGATCGAGGAAATTTAGGACCGTATCTCAAATCTCAACCTTTATATCACTCCGTTTTGATAACGGACCGGTCGAGAGAGACGGAGAAGAAATCATGAGTTCAGGAGCATCGGTAAAACTCGTTTTTCTGGGTACTGGGGGTAGTTACCCTATCCCAGAAAGAAACGTTTCTTCACTGGCACTTAAAGTAGATGGAGAAGTGCTGCTCTTCGATTGCGGAGAGGGAACTCAGAGACAGCTGATGTCTTCCTCGGTCTCTTTCATGCAGGTCGACAAGATATTTCTCTCGCACCTTCACGGAGACCACATCCTGGGGCTTCCAGGGCTTTTGCAGAGCATGAACATGAACGATAGGGAAAAAGGTATAGAGATATTCGGCCCGAAAGATACGGCGAGAGTTCTCAAGGATATACTGTTCAAAGGTTATTTTAGACCCGGTTTTCCCGTAAGTATAACCGAACTGAATCCCTCTGCGCGGTTAGATTTCGACGATTTTTCCGTCAAAACTTTCCGGGCGGACCACAACGTTCCTACGTTAGCTTATTCTTTCGAGCAAAAGGATAAAAAAGGAAGGTTCGATAGAGAGAAAGCTTTGGATTTGGGCGTACCCGAGGGGCCTCTCTTCAGCAAGATACACCGCGGCGAAACTGTAGAGGTCGGTGACGAGATAATACGCCCGGAACAGGTAGTGGGCCCTCCTCGTAGAGGAAGAAAAGTGTTCTACTCCGGTGATACAAAACCCTGTGCAGAGACCATCGAGGGAGCTTTCCGGGCGGACGCGTTGATACATGACGGTACGCTCGACGCCTCCATGGGCGATATCGCTCTAAACCACGACCATTCCTCGGTAGAGATGGCTGCCGAGGTGGCGAGGAAGGCGGAAGTCGAAAGGCTGTTCATCACCCATATCAGCCCGAGGTACAGGAGTACAGGAAAGCTGAAGAAACAGGCTAAAGATATATTTGAGAACAGCGAAGTCCCTCCGGATCTGTCAGAGTACGAGATATGATACGTCTGACACACACCTTCTAACTTCTAGCTATTAAAGGAAACGTCCGAAAAGGATAAAAGGATGTAGGTTTAATCGGAAATTGAATACATGACAGAATTTATAGAGACTATTCTGAAGGCGAAGCAGGAGATGAGACCCGACAACATACTCCTGCTCACTGACTCTAAAGAGTTGATGGAGCAGTTGTCCGATCGTATCGATAACGTTCCGATAACCGTCTTCACTCAAAAGCCCTCGCTGTCGTCTTTTCTCAGCAAGCAGAACGTGGACCTACAGAGGGTCAAAGATTCCCCGGCCGTGGGCCTAGATGTTCTAGGCCAGGCCAAAGAACTTGTTCTTTCCTGCGTGGCCGAGGGTTTGTTAGATGATGAAGATCACGTCATGCTCGTGGTATCGGCCGACGTCCAGACCATCCTGTGCTTCGATATGGGAGAGCTCGGCGTGGTGAATTTGAGGAAAGAGATCGAAGGCAGGATAGATATAGAACTCCTTGAGGCGGTATTCAAGCTGGGTACCAAGATAGCGAGAGAAGGTAAGGAAGGTTTTCCCGCCGGCGCCTTATTCATAATCGGAGACATGAACAGGGTCTTGAACAAGACTACGGAATCCGTACAGAACCCCCTCGAGGGCCAGGCCGATCAACAGAACAATATCAAGGAAAAAGATAATTGGAACACTCTCAAGGAATTCGCGATGCTCGACGGCGCCTTGATACTCGATAGATTCGGCAATCCGGTCGCGGCGGGAAGGTACGTCATGTTCAGACATGACTCGGATGTTCAAGTTGAAGAAGGACTGGGTGGAAGGCATTTAGCCGCGTCTTACATAACTGATAAGACCAAGGCCCTAGCTATGGTTGTCTCGGCGGAGAGGACCATACGCTTTTACAGAGACGGCGAGAAGATATACGAAGTGGATATAGTTTGATACCGCTCGTTTTTTAACCTACTTTTAAAAATCGATCTAGATTGTATGCTGCATAAAATATAAATAATCACGCTCAATCCCCAAAAGAGGATAATATGACAAGAAGATTGAAAAGGGAAGATGAGAAAGGAGCTTTGGAAGGACTGCCCCTCTATCTGATCATCCTAGTTGTAATAGCTGGAGTCGGTACGGCTATAATCGCAGGATGGATGATGAGTGCGCAGAGCACGGAGCTAGATCATATTGAGATAGATGACAAAGAATTTACAGCAGGAACTAATAATGGAGTGACCATTACGGCCTACGATCAAGATAATGAACCTTTAGAAGACGCAACAGTAACTTTAGAAGGTTGTGGAGTAGTTGAATCGGAAACAACTGATTCAAATGGGGAAGCAAGCTTTTCTAATATAAACCCTGATTTGGGCGATGACAATATAGACTATATTGATGTTACCGTAAAATACGAAGATCGTACAGAAACGGATCAAATTGTAGTGACTTGATGAGAAAAGAAAGATTTTTGAGGGAGAAGATACCCTGCTAGAGACCCACGAGATCCTCGGACGGTCAGAATCTAAAGCAGAGAAGCTAGGGACAAAAGGCTGCTGCTACCTAGGCAGGAACGTCTCTTACCCCGGAGGCGAGTACGAGGAGATGGGTAAAACTTACCTCGATATCGTTTCTCCTCACTGCATGCTCGTCGTGGGGAAGAGAGGGACAGGTAAATCTTACACTCTCGGGGTCATAGCGGAAGAATTCGCCAAGTTGAAAGAAGAGTATTCCGACAGGGTCTCGTTGATACTGATCGACACCATGAGCGTTTTTCACAGCCTTAAGAAAGAAAATACCAACGAACAAGAGATAGAAGCGATGGACAGGTTCGGAGTCGAACCGAAAAGCTGGGATGACGTGGTCAGGATCTTAGTTCCTCAAGCCGCTATCGACGAGGCCGAAAGCGGCGGTAAAGATATACATCGAGACGAAGTCCTGGAACTGCCGCTTTCTAAGGTCGAAGTCCACGAGTGGCTGGACCTGTTCGATCTTGAAGTCACCGAACCCGTGGGTACGTTACTGAGCCAAGTAATCTCGGACTTGAAAGACCGTGATACCAACTTTTCTTTCCAAGACCTGTACCGGAAGATAGACGAGGCCGATGTAGAAAAGGACAGAAAAGAGACTTTGAAAAACCTGTTCAGCATGATCGAAGACCTGAAGATCTTCTCTAAGGACGGCATGGACGTGAAGATGGCCGAAGGCGGCAAGATCACTGTTCTCGATATATCCTATCTAGGCCGACTTGGAAAGTATGAACTGAGGAATCTGATCGTTTCCATATTTGCTAGGGAACAGATGTCTAAACGGACCTTGTACACCACCGTGGAGATGCAGTCGCAGGCGGACCTTATCGAATCGGATAGTGCCAAAAACGTCACCGAGGAGTACCCGATAATCTACATGCTGATAGATGAAGCTCACCTGTTTCTACCTTCCGACGGAGATTCCATCTCCTCCAAAGCGCTGATCGACTGGATAAAACTGGGTAGGCACCCGGGCCTTTCGCTGATCCTCGCCACTCAGGAACCTTCCGCTCTCCACACCAGCGCGATAAGACAGTCCGATATGATCATAGCTCACAATATGACTTCTAAGGACGACCTGGACGCGTTAAAACTGGCCAAGCAGTCCTACATGAAAAAGGGTCTGGACGAGATGGTCGGTAAGATGGAGTTCAAAAGGGGACTCGCCATGATACTCGACGATAAAACGAGGAAGCTGAAGATGAGTCGTGTGAGACCCAGGCACACGCTGCATACCGGCGTGGACGCATCGGCTCTACCGGAAGAAGAGAGATATTGAAAAAATTGTTAGAGGAACAAGACCCTCTTCTAGAGAGATAAGTTGTTTCATTCAAAGAAAACTTCCCAGTAAACCGTGGAGGCCAAAAGCTCTCCTTTTTCGGTTATTTCTTCGTCGAGTTCTATCACACCTTCTGCAAGGTCTAGAGGCATTGACTGATATATGCCGTAAGGGATGATGAACTTCTCGTGAGATCGTACTTCTTTGACTTTTGAGACCTGGTCGAATTTTTTTCTCAGAAAAGAATTCGAGTACAGTCTGCTGCCCTGGGGAAGTGCCCACTGATAGAGCATCCTCAGGCTCAAAGGATGGAGGCTCTCGAAGACGAATTTTTCCTTCGTGACTCTACCGACCTCCGAGATGAAATCGGTGATCTGAGAAGGGTCTAACAGGTGGAGAAATCTCATGCTCACCGATACGTCGGAGCTGTTATCTTTGAAAGGGAGTTTTAAAGCATCCGCCTGCACACAATCTACACTGCTCTGCTTCAGCATCTCCCTGCTTGCATCTAAACCTACGACGTCGGCCCCGTTCTTGGAGAGCAACTCGGCAAACCTGCCGGTCCCGGTGGCTATATCGATTATGTCCTTTCCCGCCGGATCTACGAGCGAGAGAAGAGTCTCCTGTTCTTC
>JAZKSH010000036.1:0-16719 GCA_036626195.1 Thermoplasmatota archaeon
CCCGTTCGTTTTCCTCTATCTCTTCAAAATGAGCGATGAGCTCTTTATCACTATCCATCGTTATACTGATCTCTTTGTCTCTGCTCTCCCGATCACCTGACCACCCATCGAAGTACCACCCTTCATCTGGGATGGCCTCCACTATTACTTCAGTACCTTCTTGGTACGTGTGAGTACCTGCCGAAGGCTCGGTGGTTCCACCTTCCCCCGCATCGATAGTAAGTTCATATGCCACCATCTCTGGACTGAAAGTTATGTTCATCGGATCGGAATCGGAAACTTCATTATCTTCCTGACTCTCCGCGGTCAAGATCACCTCTATACTGTCTCCATCTTCCGCACTTTCCGGGATGGTCACATCAACATCCACCAATTCTGTATCACCCTCATTCACCGATATTTCGTTTGGTGCGTCCGTCTCCCATCCTGTTTCATAAACTGATATATCGTAAGTATCATTCACATTACCCGTATTATGGACTTCAAATGAGTGCGTGGAAGTACCACTTTCATTTTCCATAACATCGGAAGGCGAATTCACTACCACCTTTCTAATCTCGTCTTCGTTATAATTCACTATCATCGAATCGGAATCGGAAACACCAGGATTAGTCTGGCTCTCCGCGGTCAAGATGATTTCACTGTTCTCTCCATCGTCAGCGTTCTCAGGAATCTCAACGTCCACGTTTACCTCTTCCAGATCTCCGGGTAATACGGTCACGGAAGACTGAGAAGAGGCTGACCATCCCGTTTGGTCTGCACTACCGCTCAAATCGTAGGTTTCTTCCGTATTCCCAGTATTTTCCACTTCATAAGTGTAGGTGTGAGTGCTGGTACTGTTTTCTGAGTGATCTTTGGGGGCAGTAACGGACACTCCTATATCCAATTCTAACGTAACTTGCATGTAGTCCGAATCACTGATACTGTTATCGCTTTGGCTCTCTGCCGTTAAAGTCACCGTGCTGGTCTCACCTCCCCCATCTCCTGGTATAACCACTTCCACATCTACGCTCAGAGTTTCTCCGACCCCCACCGTTATCTCATCCTGAACTGATTCGGCCGACCAGCCGTTCTGGTCAGCTTCCGCCCCGATATTGTAGGTATCTTCCGTATTTCCGGTGTTCTCCACACTATAAGAGTAAGTGTAGGTTCCCGAACTGCTCTCAGATCGATCAGCCGGTGCTTGTACGACCACTCCTAAATTCTCTTCTAAACTCACGATCATAGAGTCTGAATAAGTGACAGCGGGATCGCTCTGACTCTCCGCGGTCAATGTCACTTCACAGCTTTTTCCACCTGCGTCACCAGGTATGGTTACATTCACATCCACCCCCTCCATATCGCCCCCGCTAACGGTGACGTCGGCCGTTACATCGGCTGTCCAATCGGGATCGGATGTCTCCACTCCGAGATCGTACGTATCGGCTATATTGCCGGTATTATTCACTCCAAAAGAGTAATTGTAGATCCCTGAGCTGCTTTCACTACTATCAGCCGGCGCCTCTACAGCCACTCCTAGAAATTCCTGCCAGCTCAAAAATGGATAGCCGTCGTTCATCACTTCGAACTCGTCTATATCCCATGTATCCTCGTTACTAGTATCATCGTATGGATCGCCTACGAAGTCCCAGGGCTCTTGTAATCCTTCGGTTGCTGTATCTGTATACGTTGCGACGTCCTTCATCTCGCTTGTGTTTTTACCCGTTCCGCCGTCGCTTGTATCTACCCCGGAAGTCTCGGTATCCCAGAAAGAGTTCTCGACCGTCCCGACCCAGGTAAATCCAACGAGCCCGCCCACGTCACCGCTTCCACTCACGGGACCCGCCGCATACGAGTTTTCTACCGTCCCATAGTTCTGTCCTAAGAGCCCGCCTATCCTCTCGTTTCCAGTCACGTTGGTAATCGCATACGAGTTATTCACCGAAGCGTCATTGTGGGTATACCCAACGAGTCCACCTATTCGAATTCCTCCACTCACGTTTCCGGTAGCATACGAGTTATTCACTAGGCCCTGATAGGTGTATCCTACAAGAAGTCCTACATTATCTCCTCCGCTCACGTTTGCATTGGAAACCCCCACCTTGGTTATCTGGGCTCCACTATCGAGGTATCCGAACAGCCCCACATTATCTTCTCCCGAGCGATCTATCCAGAGGTCCCGTATCTCATGTCCATTTCCGTCAAAAGCACCTGAGAATGGATCAGTTTCATTTCCTATGGGCTCCCAGCCCTGCTCATTGTCGACTAACTCATTATAACCTGCGGTATCTTCGTCCAGATCGGCACCTAGGGAAAAATAGGCATCAGATTCCAAAAAGCCCCTAACTTTATCGAGTTCATACCAATCTTCTATAGGGACCGTATCAAAATTTGCACTTATCTCCTTGTTTCCGTCAATGGCCACAGTAGTATTTTTGTTCGTCCCGGAATGATCGCCGGCCCAGTGGCTGAACTCGTGAAGGTCCGCCGGCAGCGCTTCCAAATCCACCTGGGTACCCTCTCCGATCACGAAAGTCCGCTCATCCGTTACGGTTTCTTGTTCCCCGTTCCAGGAAACCGCGACTTCTCCTCTCACGGCCGTCGGTATCTTGACCGTCAGTGTGGGCTCCACTTGATCACTCACTGACGTCGTGGGCTCGTTTGCTGTATACTCCCGAACTCGGACCCAGTCCATGTAATGAGTGCCGCTGTTACTACTCCAAGACGATAAGCCTACGTAGCCACTGCTCCAGGTACCGTCGCTTCCGGCGACCGTATCCTCGTTGATACTCGCATAGATGGTGTTGCCACTAAACCATGCATCGTACCTGTAATTACTATTAGTCATCTCGGTACCTGTAGATAACGTAGAAAAGCTCCCACCTTCTATCTTATTAAGGCGCCAATTACCGGTGCCTCTCGAGTTGTAATGATTGTTCTGGTCCTGGATCAAAAAGCCCTGTCCAACGTATATCTCGGCAGGATTTATCAACGCTTCCAATCTTTGGTTCCTATCCATCTGAGCCCCGGAATAATAACACACTTGTGGGTAGCCGTCGGAGTACCATGCAAGCCTCCCAGAATCGTGATAAGGGTTTCCTCCGCCCTCGTTGGTCCATCCGTTGACGTTCCCGTCGCTGAAATCGTCATAGATGTGAAAGGTAGCGGTTGGATCGCTCGCAGGAGAGGCGTCAGAGTTCCCATAATACATGTAGATGGTCTTCGAGCTGGAGCCATTGACAGGACCGGCCAACTTAACCCATATAGTGCTCTCACCAGTGTTATCCCAAGACTGGATCCAATAACTCAATTCTGCAGCGCCGTCAGTATCAGTAAAACGGAGGTCCGAACCGTTGGCGTTCACGTGTTCATACGGTGATCCCATCTTTGAAGTGGTCAGAGTCACGACGACTTGATAATCCGACTGGAGCGGATCAACGGTGGAGACCGTAACTTCCCGACGAAAACTCCAATTCGAATTATACCAATTTAGGTTATTATAGGCCGAGTTTCCTTCGACCTCAGAAAAGTCCTTTTCGACCGCCTCAAGTATCTCGTAATCATTCTCACCACTGCTGTCTCCTGTTAGAGCGCCTCCCAAACTAGCACCTAGTAACAAGAGGACTACGAAGAGTCTCACTAGGTTACCTCGGGAGACGATCGACATCTTCATCCTACACTAAATGAATCCTTTTGAAGTATAAATATGTTTTTAGGATTTACATGATTATCCGTCTATAACTTACAGCATCCTGGATGATGGATCATGTCTTTATCGTTTTCTCCTTCCATCTGCCGGACAAGAAATAGACGTAAGAGAGTCCGGCTATGAGGAGATTGCTCACGGCCATGCCGTACCAGACTCCCACTACTCCTAGATCGAAACCGAAGTTGAGCGTGATGTATCCCAAGGATACAGTCGATAAAGCCAATGTAGCTGATAGAAATATACGCAGACCCCATATTCTAAAGAGCGATAAACCCATAGCGGGAACAGTATGACCGGTACCTCTAAATGTGGAATCGAATATCCTGTAAATTCCAAAGAACGGTATTGTAAGAGCGAATATCAAAAGATATCTTGCCCCCTCCTCGATGACAGCGGGATCGTTGATAAATGCACTGATAATCCAGGTTCTGAAGGCCACCATGATCGAAGCCATCGTGAACATTATCAAGAAACCAACGATTATCGCTTTTTTTACAATATTTTCCGCTCTTTTAGTTTGTTCAGCACCGACATTCTGTCCGACCATCGTCATGGAAGCGGCAGCAAATCCCCAGGTGGCGAAGGTTATCACGTGAACGACTCTTCTTCCTATCCCGTAGGCAGCTACCGGTTTCTCTCCGAAGACCGCTACTATGGCAAACAGGAAAATAAATCCCACTGCACTTCCCGCTCTAGCTAGAGTTGCTGGAGCGCCAATCTTGAATATCTGCTTTACCCATCTCAATTTAAGTCCTAGATTTCGCAGAGATAATTTTATTTGAACTCTATCATTGAAAAGAAGATACATACCCACTAGGGCGGCTATTGTTCGCGCTGATGCTGTCGCTATAGCCGCTCCAGTGACTCCCATGGCAGGAATAGGACCCACACCAAATATCAGTATGGGATCTAATACCATATTGAGTCCCACCAGTACCGCCCTGATCAACATCGGAGTGACCATATCCCCGATCCCTCTCAACAGAAATCGGAAAGATATGTAGGCAAATATGAAAGGCATACTCAAAAGAACGATCCTAAGGTAAGAAGTGGCTAGGGGAAATACGTTGGTCGGCGTTCCTACTAATGTCAAAATCCACGGAGCTAGTATAAACCCTACCACAGCCGAGACCACTCCTATAATCATTATGAATGTGAACACCTGACCAGCCGCTTCGTTGGCCTTTTCTCCACCTCCAGCTCCCGTATGCTGAGAGACCAAAGAGACTCCGGCAGTTGAAAACCCCATCCCGATCGCGAGGAAAGTAAATATTATAGGCCAAGCCGCGGTAGGAGCTCCGACTTCCGCTGATCCGAGTTTACCCAACCAAAAAGTATCGACAATATTGAACGCAGTATGTAGAGCACTAGACACCATTACCGGTATAGCAAGCACCAAAAGTGTTCTTATTATAGAACCGTCTAGTATCTCCTCTCTCCTATCCTCTTTGCTCTTTACGAATATTTTCTTGATGCGAAAGTACACATCTCTTAAGATTTTAGCTGGAGATCCCATATATTATTCCCGCTGAGTTATTTGCATGATAGTGAAAACCCCTCCTTTAAAAATATTTAGTGGAAAAATCACATTACTGAGTCATAGAAAATTTATCGGAGTAGCAAAAATGTCCAAGAATCTTTAAAGGCCTCTTCCTATCTCATCGAGTGAAGTCAAAGTTAATATAAGACGAAAAGAGAGGTGATAATTTGAAAGATGAGAAGAGTCTAAAAGATAATGTGGCCCTAGTAACTGGAGCGAGTTCCGGAATCGGAAAAGCCATATGTGAAAGATTGGCCAAGGGAGGAATAGACTTAGGACTAGCCGCAAGAAGGGAAAATAAACTGGAGGCTGTAGCAAACGAACTCAGTGAGAAACATGATGTCCAAACTCTAGTCATGCCAACCGACGTGACCGTGGAAGAGGAGGTTAACAAGATGGTGGAGAAGACGGTGGACAAATATGGAAGATTGGATATCCTGGTGAACAACGCCGGTGTCATAAGGTACGGGGATGTGGAGGACTTCTCCACAGAAGATTATAAAACTATGATGGAGACCAACTGCGACGGGATGTTCTACACGACCAGAGCGGCTCTTCCACACGTTAAGAAAAACGGTGGAAATCTGGTCTACATCGGAAGTTTCGACGCGAATCACCCACGATCATTCAATCCTATCTACGCCGCTACAAAATGGTGGACGAAAGGTTTTGCCCACAGCATCGAAAGCATCGTGGGGAAAGAAGGCGTTGCGGTCACCCTAGTGAATCCCTCGGAAGTCAGAACTGATATAAAAGACAAGGAGGGAAAGAAGTACAAGAAAAAGTTCGACCCGGAAGAAGTGATCGATCCTGAAGAGATCGCAGAAGCGGTCTTTTTTGCACTGAATCAAAAAAACAGCACCACTGCCAGTGAGATCAACGTATTCAGAAGAGATAAGATGAGTGACTTCTTTTGAGTACTCATTCAACCTTTTTCTTTCTTCTGCCTTTCCAACTTTTTCTCCCTCAAATCTTCCTCGATCTCTTCTCTTGCTAGAGGCATTACTGAATCTTCTATCGTTATCCCTGATGCGCCGTCAAAGTCTCCCCCATATTCCAGTTTACCTTTTACTTTCCCGCCTTCGCTTATCTTGACGTCTCCCACGGCGAGGATGTCCGCAACTTCAGCGTTCTCACCCAGTAAGACGTTTTCTGTACTTTCGATATCTTCAGCCGAGGTGCTTTTACCCATATCTATACCGGCTCCTTTGACAAGCCCCTGGACTTCAGAATCGTCTCCAATGAGGACCTTACCCGTGGTCGAGATCACCGATCCCTCGACCCTTACTTTACCCCCTGCCTTTATCTCGCCGTCCCCCTCAACTGACCCATGGATCACGCTCGAATCTTTTATCTCCAATTCGGATTCACAGCTGACCCCTCCGTTAACCTCAGTCCCACTCGGAATGACCGTCCTATCACCGCTCTTCATCGCATATTGGCCAACGCTCTTCCGTTCCTTCAATTCCTCCATCAATTCATCGTTCTCTTCGTTTAACTCTTTTATCTCTTCTTTCAGATCGAATATTTCGCTCTCCAACCTTTCGATCAACTGCTCGGCATTCCTGGAAAGACTTTCGGCTTCCTCCCCTGTCATCTTAGTTATCAAATTTTGAAGTTGATCACCGTGTTTTTCCAATATCTGCTTTTTTTCCTTCAAAACCCTTCTTTTCTCGTCCTGTAACTTTTTCTTCTCGTTCTTTAACTCCTCGTTTTTCTTCCTTTGAGTTTTGACCTTCTCTCTGAGTTTCTCAACCCTCTCCTGGTATGACTCCAACTTTTCTTTAAGTTCTTTTTCTTTGAACATGTAGGCCCTCTAATGGGTAATCCTCGAAAGCATATAAATGTTTTATGAGAATTAGAGTCTGTGCCCTATATCAAGTCCAAGGTTGTAACAAAATGCCGCAGTTTCAAAAAACTGGTTTTCCTATCTTTCTATAGGAAGGTTTCTTTCTTTTGAAATAGTCGGTATCGCTGAAATAGATCTCTTTATATCTTTCTTCCTGTTCCTCTTCAAGCAGAGGTTGTAACTTGGACCATATCCCGTCTCTCATGTTCAACTTATCTAGATATATCTCTTCCACTCCTAAAGACGTCAGCGTTTCTTTCAACCTACCCAGTTCTTCATCGCTGTCGTTCTCATAGGGGAGCAGCGGTCCTACGAAAACCCACACGTCTATACCTGCTTCTTTCAACTCCTTTACAGCGGAAAGTCTATCCGCTACGGGAGGTGCATGAGGCTCGAATTTTCCCCTAAATTCATCGTCCAAAGAAGTGATGGTGAAACCAACGTCGGACTCCATCTCCTCCAATATATCGATATCTCTTTTTACCAGGTCTGACTTCGTCTGTATCAGAACGGGAAAACCGTTTTGGGAGAGCTGCTTCAAACATCTCCTTGTGAGCTTGTATTCTCTTTCAGCTTCCTGGTACGGATCTGTAACGCTGCCTACTCTCACTAGACCTTTTTCTTTTCCTTTAGCCTCTTCGGAGACCACCTTAGGGATGTTCCTCTTGACATCTAGAAATTCGCCCCAGGGACGTTCCTCCTTTATCACGAAGGGCGCATAACAGTACAGGCATCCGTGGGAACAACCCCTGTATGGATTCAACGAGTAATCCGCTTCCAACATAGACTCGGACAACGCCTTTTTACAGCTGACTTCTTCGATATCTAATCCTTCGATTTCCGGTTTTCCGTATTCTAATTCCAATGTCTATCCTCCTCAAAGACGAAATCTTTTTCTTCCTCGTCACCATCCTCCAAGGAATCAAAATCGGTCAACCTTGTCTGGTAGAGCGAGTCTCTTAAAACTTCACTGTGTTTTTTCCATATGTCCACTTTTATGTCCAATCTGGTAGAGATGTAGAAAAGCGCCTCTTTCAGGGTATCGAAAGTGTTAGGTTCTTTTTTCAAAGCTTCTCTCACATGCTCCCTCACATTCCACACACCAACGGGCATTATATACCCCGGGTGAGTCTCTCTCAGTATCACCGCGCCGGCCTGTCTTTTTTCTCTCGACAACTTTTCGGCCACGGCTAACCTGGCGGCGTAAAAGCAGCCGCCTATCTCAGCGTAGTCCGAGCGACCCTCGTACCTTTCGTGGCTCGATATCATGGCGATATCCTTGCCGTGGGGATTCCAGGCCGTTTCCGGGTACCACGCTTCTACCAATTCATAAATCCAAGTCCGCGGAAGCATCAAGATTTCCCACCTGTTATCCAATTCCCAAGCCTCGTAAACCCTGTACTCGTCTATAGGTCGATAATCTTTCACTTCATCCCGGAGGTTCTTCCCGATGGTGTCGTCCACCGCTGTTATACTCCACCTGGTGGGGACGAACCTCCTGTTCTCCTCTAGGCCGAAAGAACCGACGCTGAAAGCTCTCTGTATCTTGGAAAGGTAAACATCTTTCTCGTAAAGATTCAGAACCGCGTCGACCGCTTTCAGGTCGCTGTCGAAATACGCCTTATCTAACCTCTTATCGAATTTGATCGTCCCCAAATCCAGTTCCTTTAAAGGACCCGAGGGCCCATAGGGCTGTACGGAATCGGAGACCTGTATCTTTCCTCCCGGCTTCTTTTTAAAGAAGGCCTCGACTTCCGCCGGATCCTTTGAAAGTGCCATCTGTTGTGTGAAGTCCACCACCTTGTCTCTATCGTCGGATTTGTCCACGCGTACGGGATACTTTCCTCTCACCAGTTTCGTTCTGTTTTCGACGATGTCGTCTATATCTTTACCCACCCATAGTTCGGGCATATCTAGTTCGCTGGTATCGCCGTGAAAGGGAGGCACAAGAGGCCCGATATCCACTTTAGGATAACCGTACCTGCCCACAAAAACACCCGGGGGAGACGAACCGGAGATATCGGTGTCGTCTACCAGAGACTTCGAGTCCATCCGGTGATAATATTTTACCATTACTGGGCAGCGCTCTCTACCACAGAGGTTTTTAGAACCCCTGCACTGGGCGCATATCTTTTTACTTTGAACGAAGTGCTCCTCGTCGGCTAGGTCTACGTTCATCCAATCAATACTATGCAATCAACAGTTTTTAACTGTTTCGCAATACCGCGTAAATCAAGGTGAGATGGGACTTTCTTCCTTCTTTTCTAGTTCCTCTATCTCCTTTTTGATGACCTCGCCCAGTGCTTCTATTCCTTCTTTGATCTCTTCTTCCGAAGAGTGTGTATAGTTTATCCTCATCGTGTTGTAGCCGCCGTCGTCCACGAAAAAGGCATCACCGACCACGTAAGCCACTTTCTCGTCTACAGCCTTATCGAACATCTCCCTCGTGTTTATTTCGCTCGGGAGCTCCGCCCATATGAACATACCTCCCTCGGGCCTGTCCCATTTCACCTCTTCTGGAAAATGTTCTTCCATGGCTTCCAGCATCGTCAACCTTTTCTTGTTGTAGATCTCTTTGATCTTCTCTATATGCTCGTCCATTATACCTTCGGAGAGGTATTTGTAGGCGACGTATTGTCCGAACGGGTTCGTACACAGATCGGTAGCCTGCTTGGCAATGACCATCTTCTCGATCAATTCTTCAGGACCCGTAGTCCAGGCTATCCTGAAACCAGGGGCCAATATCTTTGAGAAAGTCTCTAACCTTACCACCCTATCTTCGGTATCCAAGGACATGAGGTGCGGCATCTCTTCTCCTTCGTACCTCAGGTGCGAGTAAGGAGAGTCCTCGACTATCAAAACATCATACTTGGATGCGATATCGAGAAGCTTCTGCCTTTTCTCGGCGGTCATCGTAGCTCCCGACGGATTCTGGAAAGTCAATACCACGTAGATGAATTTGGGGAGGTCACCTTTGGCTTTCAGCTGCCTCATTTTTTTAGCTAGAAGGTTCATGTCCATCCCGTCTTCTCCAACGTCGACGGTTTCCATGTTCGCTTCGAATGCCCTGAAAGCACCCGTAGCCCCTAGGTAAGTCGGTGATCCCACGACGATGGTATCGTCGGGATCTAGCAGGACCTTGCTCAAAAGGTCTAGAGCCTGTTGAGATCCATGAGTGACCAAAATATTTTCATGATCCACGTCCATACCTCTTTCCTTCATCAGCTTCGCCAGCTCTTTTCTCAGTGGATTCACTCCCTCTGTAGAGCCGTACTGAAGGACTTTCTCCCCCATCTCGTCTAAATTATCGTTTATTATCTTTCTAGTGGCCTCGATAGGGAAGGCCTCTGGATTCGGCAGTCCGCCGGCAAAAGATATTATATCCGGCTGCTGGATCAGCTTCAACAGCTCCCTTATCTCGGACCTCTTCATTTTCGAGGCCCTTTCCGAGAAGATCTCTTCAAATCTTACCATATTATCATCCTGCTAGCGATTTTGTTAATCACTAGGGTATCATATTCTTTTCGGTCTTCACTGTTCTTTCGCTAACGGAGAACCAGATATAAAAGCCGGACCTCACTCACCTTTCCTTCTTTTCCTGTTCTGATAGGAGCGTACCGCTCGTAAAAAATCTATCTTACGGAACCCGGGCCAGTAAACGTCCGTGAAGTAAAGTTCGGAGTAAGCCGACTGCCATAGTAAGAAGTTAGATATCCTTTCCTCACCGCTGGTCCTCAATATCAGATCGGGGTCGGGGAAGTCTGAGGTATAGAGCCTGTTGGCGAAAACCTTTTCGTTTATATCTTCAACCTCCAATTCCCCTCTCTTCACTTCCTCTGCCACTTTCTGTATCGCCTGAACTATCTCCTGACGTCCTCCGTAGCCCACCGCTATATTGAAGAAGTAGTTGTCATAATCCTTCGTCTTCTCCTCTGCGTAAGAGATCGATTCCTTAACATCAGAGGGCAGTTCTTCTATATTGCCTATCGCCTGGATCTTTACCTCCTTATCGTGTACTCTTTCATCTTCCGCCGCCTTTCTAAAATTCTTCTTGAACAGCTTCATCAGATTCCTGACTTCTTTAGAATCTCTTCTGAAGTTTTCGGTCGAGAAAGCATAGACCGTTAGGATCTCGACACCCAATTCGGTGCACCAGTCTAGCATCTCCTCTAATTTTTCCCTCCCCTTCATATGCCCCGATTCTTCCTCGAGTCCGAGCTGCCTGGCAAATCTACGGTTACCGTCCATTATGACGGCCAGATGAGTCGGGATATTCCCCTTCTCCTTTATCTCCTTTATCAATTTCTTCTCGTAGGCCTGGTAGGCCGTATCGGATATGGTCTTCGAGATCTCGCTAATGTCGGGTCACCAAATTAATTATGAGTGCTAATCCCTATAAAAACATGTTGTTTCTTTGGTACGCATCTGTTTGAGGAGCATATATGAAGTCCCATCGCAACCATTATATATCCTATCTACCATGCGGCAGTGAGGTGGATTATATGAAAGATAAAAAATTATATCTCCCCGGGCCTACACAGGTGAGAGACGAAGTCATAAAAGCGATGGATAAGCCGATGTTCGGCCATCGGATGGACAGGATGACCGATCTTTATACTACCATCGTGGAAGATACGAAGGAGTTTTTGGATACTGATAAACACGTGATAATACTTACGGCCTCCGGAACCGAGTTCATGGAGTCCTCCATCTTGAATCTAGTGGATGAAAAAGTTTTATGTTCTACCTGTGGGAGTTTCAGCGAAAGACAGGCTAATGTGGCGGAAAGGCTGGGAAAAGACGTCACCAAACTCGAATACGAGTGGGGAAAAGCGGTAAAACCAGAAGACGTGAGAGAAGCTCTAGAGAAAGACGATTATGACGCTTTCACTTGCGTGATGAACGAGACCTCAACAGGGATCAGGAATCCCTTGAAGGAGATAGGCGAGGTCATGGAAGATTATCCAGACACTTTCTTCATAGTCGATGCCATCTCCGCATTGGGAGGAGATTATATTGACATCGAGGGTAGCAACATCGACGTGATATTCACATCTGTTCAGAAAGCCTTCGCGATGCCTCCCGGTCTGGCGGTCTGCGTGGTGGACGATGACGCCTATCAGCACGAGAAGGAAAAAGATTCAGCCTCATGGTACGGCGGTTTCCAGCGGAGTATAGATTACTACAAGAGGAAGGGGCAGACGCATTCCACTCCCGCGATCCCACTGATGCTCGCTTACCGGAAACAGATGAAACACATGCTTGAAGAGACTCATGAGGAGAGAGATAAACGGCACAAAAAGATGGCCGAGTATACCAGAGATTGGGCCTACGAGCATTTCGATATGTTCCCGGAAAAAGGTTACATGTCTCAGACCGTCAGCACGATCGAAAACACTCAGGGTATCGACGTTGCTGAAACCATAAAGAAGGTGAACAAAAAGTATGACTTGGCTTTCGCGAACGGCTACGGTTCCCAGCTGTCAGAGAAGACGTTCAGGATCGGACACATGGGAGATCATACCGTAGAAGATATAAAGGAGTTGACCGATGCGATAGAAGACGTTGCGGAGCTGTGATAACCATGGCAAAGAAAGTTTTGGTCTGTAACCCGATAGCCGAAGAAGGAGTAGAGATGTTAGAAGATGCGGGACTAGAAGTCGATAAAGAGTTCGGCATGTCGAAGGAAGAATTGACGGAGAAAGTACCGCCGTATCATGCGCTAGTTGTAAGGAGTTCCACAAAAGTGAGAAAACCTACATTGGATGCGGCCGAAAACTTGCAGGTGATAGGAAGACCGGGAATCGGTTTAGACAACATAGACGTCGATTATGCCGAGGAAAAGGGCGTCGCGGTACACAACACCCCGACAGCTACGACCATCTCGGTGGCGGAACTAACCATGACCCATATACTGGCAAGCTACAGAGATATCGTTGCTGGAACGAACAGTTTGAGAAACGACGAATGGATCAAGAGTGAGTTGGCCAGCAACGAGATACACGGTAAAACATTGGGCATCGTGGGTTACGGCAACATAGGTCAGGCCGTGGCCGAGAGAGCAGACGCCTTCGGCATGGACATCATAGCGTTCGACGTTTTAGACATAGAAGAACCGGAACCCGCGAGCATGGTGGACATGGATACGTTGCTGAAAAAGAGCGACGTGATCACGATACACGTGCCTCATAATGACGCGACCCATCACCTTATAAGCACTGAAGAGCTGGAGAAAATGAAAGAAAATGCGGTACTAGTCGACTGCTCAAGAGGGGATGTAGTTGACGAGGATGCTCTTTACGAGGCGTTGAAGAACGACTCTATCAGGTTCGGGAGCAAAGACGTTTTCGCGGAAGAACCACCGGAAGGCAATCCACTCTTGGAACTGGACAACTTCCACGCTACGCCGCATATAGGTGCCCAAACGGAAGAAGGTCAGATTAGAGCAGGAACCCAAGCCGCCGAGAAGATAATAGACGAGCTCCAATAGGGAAGATAAAAGGGTGCACAAACATGGTAGAACTAAGACCGTTCAAGGGCATACAATACGACAAAGAAAAGATAGATGATATGGACAAGGTGATAACCCAGCCGTACGACAAGATATCCGACGAGATGCAGGAGAAGTATTACGAAGAGAGCGAATACAACTACTGCAAGCTGATACTCCCTAAAGAGGAGAACAGATACGAGATCGCGGCTCAGAGGCTCAACGAGTGGATGGAAGAGAACGTTTTACAGAAGGAAGAAGATGCGGGCATCTATGTTTATTACCAGGATTACGAAGTACTCGGAGAAAAGTACACCAGAAAAGGTTTCGTCTCCGCCGTAAAGCTTTATCCCTTCGATAAAGAGGTCGTTCTGCCTCACGAAGAGACCCACGAAGGGCCGAAGATAGACAGGCTGAAGATGCTGAGAGCGACGGAGAAAAACCTAGAAGCCGGCTTCATGTTGTACAGTGACGAGGAAAAAACCACGATAGAACTCTTCGACGAGATAACCGAAAAGGAGCCGCTGTACGAAGGGACCGACGATCTAGGAGTACACAGCAGAGTTTGGAAGATAGAAGATGAACAGAAGATCAAGAAAGTGCAGGAGGTCCTAAAAGATGAACAGGTGGTCATCGCCGACGGCCACCACCGATACGAGACCGCGGTCAACTACAGAGACGAGATGAGGGAAAAGAACCCGGATTACCAGGAACGCGAAGCGTTTAACTGGAGGATGACCTATATGGTACCTGTAGAAGATCCCGGTCTGAACGTACTACCGGGACATAGGTTGCTTCTGGAGGAAAAAGTTGAACAGGAACATCTCGAAGAACTGGAGAAATATTTTGAGGTGAAAGAAATTGCTGACGGAGAGGAAGAAGAATTCCTGAGTGAAAACGACGATACGTCCTCGTTCGTGCTTTACGACCGGAAAAGAACTTTAGGACTGAGACTTAAAAGCACGAAAAAGATAGATAAATTCCTCTCCGAGGATTATTCGGAGGATTACAAGAACCTGGACGTCGTCGTTCTGAGAGACGTTATCTTCGAAGGGATCATGGGACTGGAAGGACTCCATATCGACGAGGACATCTCATACGAACGGTGGGCCGAAGATTCGATGGAAAAGGTAGAAAAAGATGAAGCGGAAGTCGCTTTCTTGGTCAACGCGACGAAACCTCAAGAAGTCTTGAACGTGGCTAAGAACGGCGAAAGGATGCCTCAGAAATCCACCGACTTTTACCCAAAGGCGAACTCTGGATTCATGATGATGGACATAAGTGCAGGCGAAGTGCTAAAGTGAAGGCTTAAAACACCTTTCTATATTTAAATTTCCTATATTTTTCTTCCACCGCATCTAAACAGATAGCCAGCGAGATCAGCAGTCTTTTATCTAGTTTTTGGTCCAGATTATATTTTATCTGCAATTTGTACGAATTCTTCAGCAGTGTCAAGCGCTGTTTGTATATGCCTATCTTCTTTTCTCCTTGATAGAGCTGGTACCTATAGGGTATAAACTTCAGGTACCTCATCCGGATCAGATCCTTCAGGAGGTAATCGCTTTTTGCAGAACCTATATTGTTTTTTTCTGAGTCGAGAATCGTCCATTCGTCTCTGACTATAGACTTGAACCCATTTCTCTTCAGATAGCCGATGGTCTCCTTATCCGGACCTAAAACTTCGAAGAGCCCGGTGAACTTGGTCAGGCTCTTCTGCTTGATCCTGAACAGTTCTTCCTCCTTGCTCCTATCTTTATACACCGCTAGACCTTCTTTGAACAGGGACTCTCTTTCGCAGTAGCCCACCTGATTCCTCTCGTCGTCCTTTATGAAGTATTTTTTTCCAAGAGAGAAAAATTTTTGTTCTACTATGAACTCGTCATCTTTTTGAAGGTGATGATCATCTTTCGATCCTTCGTCCTCTGTAGACACTTTCCTCACCACGCCCATATTGAAAAGGCGCTATAAATCCTCTTCGAACTCTCTCGCTAACTTTTTCATCCTTTTAGCGCTCTCGTGATGACCCGCTTCTTCCGCTCTCTGTATCTGATATTCAAATCTTTCCCGGTCTCCAGCGGTGTTGTCCGCATGACAAATGATCTTTCCTTCTAGAGTCTCCGGCACGTAACTCCGGGCTGGAAGACCCGCTTCCTCGGCTTCTTTCTTGGTTATGCCGCCTCCGATGTGTCTCTCCACGATCTTCTGCAGTTCCTCCGACCAACCTTTTTCTTCTATTATCTTTGAACCTTCGACACCGTGATCGACTCCATGTGTGACCGTACGACCGATGTCGTGTAAAAGCGCTCCCGCGATGATGAGCCTGAGATCTCCGCCGTGTTCGTTCTGGAGATGTAGTGCCCTTTCCAACACCGACATGGTGTGAGCTATCAAATCATCGTCCATACCTCTTTCCCGTGCGAACTCGAAACATTCTTTCGCCGACGGAACTTCGGAATAATCGACAACTCTTTTGTCACTGTCAGACGGCAAGACGCTCATCTCTCCAGCCGTCGTTTCGGGGATCGACCTGTTATGGAACCTGTCCATGAAGACCGCTAATGCAGCCACTTCAGAATGCGGTTGATTTCCCACGGAAACGTTGAAATCCGACAGGTCATAGACATCTCTAGGCACCTTCTGGGATCCGACAACGATCAGAGGGTTTTTGATCTCTTGTTCAGAAAAAAAATCATCTATATCTGAACCGTACATCGTCAGATGGATCACGTCGCCGTCCCACTCTTTTATCAGTCCTCTCCAGTCCTTCTCTTCTTTGACGCTGAAATCGGCGCCGAACCTTTCCGTTACGTCGTCGAGCGTGTTTTTTACCTTGCTGTCCATCTCAGGGAGAAACATCTTTTCCATACCGAAAGCCCGGGCGGTCAAGCCGACGTGAGTGGTCATCCTCTTGTCACGGCCCGGCCTGTGTCCCAATCTTAATACTGAAGACAATCATCTCACCATGGACCTTCGTCTTCTTTCTCTTCAACTTCTTCAGATTCTTCGGGTTCTTCAAAAGTATCTTCCCTCTCTTCTGATTCTCCAAAAGTTTCCCCCTCTTCCTCGATCTTTCCAAAATCCTCTTCAAACTCATCCTCGAATTCTTCCCCCTCAAATTCTTCTTCTTCAAATTCTTCTTCTTCAAATTCTTC
>JAZKSH010000037.1:0-16566 GCA_036626195.1 Thermoplasmatota archaeon
TCATGAACAGCTCCGACCCGACAGAGGAAGACACGGACGGAGACGGTATCCTTGACAAGGACGAGAAGCCGGGCCAGCACTGGCAGATGGAGGCCGAGGAACCGGAAGTGGTTGAGATCGGCGGTTGGAAGGAAGGCAGAGGCAAATTAGGGCTGGACATCTACGTGGTTGCAGAGGCATATGTGAAGGACAACGCCGGCGTAGAGAAGATAAAGATAAAGCTGGAGGGCTACGGCTGGAAGGATAAACACTTCGATAAGGGAGAGACCGACGTGAACGTGAAGGTGGACTGGGACGTTGACAACTGGAGGATAGACGAGTGGGCCGGTTCCGGCTACGACCTGAAGATAGAAGCGCACGATTATGCGCAGAACGGTGCCGAGGGCGAGGCGCACGTAGACAGCGTAGCGGAGGACTTCGTCGAGGCCGTGATAGGGGCGATGGAGAGGATCGGGAAGGAGATAGGAGATTTTGCGATCGAACAGATGGTAAAGAGCAAAATAGCAGAAATGTTTAGAGGGGTGTTAAGATCGATTACAAGGGGCCTAGAGAAGTGGATGATAGGAGTCCGGAGATCGCTGTTTGAGTTTTTAGAAGAATTAGCGAAATGGAATACTATCGATGGTGATGAAAGCGTTAATGAAACAATTAAAAAGGGAACGGCCTTCATGGCATCTTTAGTTGAAGCTCAAGATAGAGCAGATAAATTAACACAGACCCTTGAGAGGATAATGAGATTTAGCAGACCATTTAGAGAATATTTTGGGCCGCTAGGAGTTTTAGGCCCGATATTAAAAACGATGGGAGAAGAAGTTCCGGAGGTTGGTGCCGCTTTCCTGAGGATAAAGGAGGCTACAGGGAGTACCCTTGGTCATTTGTTTGGTCTTATTATAAGTGATGAGAACAGTTTATCCTCCTTACTAGGAATAAACAATAAACCGATTCCTGAGCATGATCTCACTCTGCCAACAATCGATGGGATAATCAACTTCTTGGAAGAGCAAGACATCTTTTCTACAGGGCCAATTTTGTTTGGTTTTTTAGAAAGTATTGACAGGCAGATTAATACTACTGATTTTCTAAACTTTGCTGGTATTTTCACGGCGGTTTTCATAGCAGCATTTGCCACCTGGGGGGCATGGCTATTTGGAAAACCCAACCCGGCAGCATTGGGTATTTATTATGGCCTCGAAGGGATTAGTGTAGTTTCGATATTTTTTGTAAATTACATGGGAGGACTTTATAGCTTTTTAATGCAAAGCATATTTTTTGTTTTTACGGGGACCTCCCTAATATTAATGCACCCGCATCTTGTTAGTCTATCAGAGGCACCAGAGATTCTACTTGTAATTTACGGAGCCGCATGGATACAACTCATTTTAGGGGCAATAGCTTTTCGTAAATCAGGGGTGGCTTAAATTAGAAATAAAGTAATAACAAAAAAACCTTGGTTGTTAGTAATTGAAGAACTTCACAGTCTAATAGCAATTTCAATTTTTTTTGCTGCATTAATATATGCAAATATATACATATATCCTAATAACATTTTAAGTTATTTTTTTACTACATATCTAGAATATATCGTTCTCTTTTTTTTACCAATAATTGGAGTTGGTTTTTGGAGATTTTATAAGTCTAGTCAGAAAGAAATCCATTTTTACTCAGATAGATTGGAGATACAAAAAGAGAATAGAAAAAAAGAAGTTCATTATTTGAGAAATATTGAATCATTAGAACCTGTCTATGTTACTCGAAAATTTTCAGATCATTTTAAGTATAATATATATAACGCAAAAAGAGACAAGATAATACAAATATATCTCAAAAAGGAGCATATACAAGAGCTAACAGATTTAAACGAGGAATGGAGAGATAAGATCGTGTATAATGAGAAGATTATGGGATAAGATGATTAGAGAAATAATAACTATAAAAATAGAAAGGAACAAACAAAGTATTGAATAAACAGGAGGCACTAGATGTTAGCCGTCAGCGGTAGCATCGGACAATCCCGCTCGTGGCGTGACGAGTCAGGCTGACTGGAAGAACAATATTTCGATCGACGTGCTCATTCTTTTAAATATATTTCTGTTTTTTCGAAAGATTTATAATGATCAAGTCCTATGGATCGAAAGATGCAAAAATCAGTGATCGTTTGTGGTTGGCTGATGGACCATGATAAGACCAGCCAGGCAGAGATATCTAGGCAATTAGATATGTCTTTGAGTACGGTGAACAGGACGGCGAAGAAGCTGGAGAAGATGGGTGCCGTCGAGATAGCGAGTAGGAGTCTTAAGACTAGAGATAAAGAGAAGATACTGATGTTCATGGCCAGTATAAGAAATACGGAGAAAGATATAGTGTATGAAACAAGAGTTAACGAAAAAGTTAGAGAGATAGAGAGATCTATGCCTAGTGGTGTCGAATTCACCGCATATACGGCATACAAATTCAGATATGGAGAAGTTCCAGCAGATTACTCCGAAGTTTATGTCTACGCTGAAAATTCGGGGCTCGAAGAGATCAAAAAACGTTTTCCTGAAAGGAAGGGTCCTCCAAACCTATTCGTGTTGAAAAAGGAGACGACAGTCAACGAAGCCTTGATTTTCGCTGATTTATGGAATATGAAAGAATGGTATGCTAAGGAATTTACGAGGGAGATGCATGACAGAATTTTGGAATGAATCATTGACGAAAGCCAGCTGGAGGAGTTTACAGGATTTTTCTAAAAGATACGATTTTATTCTAATAGGTGGATGGGCCGTTTACCTGTGGACCGATAATCAAAAATCTAAGGATATAGATATAGTGATCGATTTCGATACTTTAGGCAGGCTAAGGCAGAATTATGACGTATCGAAAAACGACCGGTTAAAAAAGTACGAGATCCAGCAGGATAAATTCGATGTTGATATATACGTTAAATATTATTCCGAACTTGGCTTTCCTCTAGAAGAATTAGAAGTTACCGAGATAGAGGGGTTCACAGTCCCGGTATTGGAGGACTTAGTTATCTTAAAACAGAATGCGGAGATCGATAGAAAAGGCAGTGTAAAAGGCAAAAAAGATGCCGTCGATATCCTCTCTATGTTGATCTATTGTGACTTCGACATGGATAAATATAAGGAGAGACTGGAAGAACATGGACTCGATCTTGAGCAGGACCTTGTCAGAGTTGTAAAAAAATTCGATGCTGACGAGTCCAAGTATCTCAATATGGGTTTCAAAGAATTCAAAGATTGGCAAAACGAGTTCTTGGGAGATTTAGGAGTGCAATAAGAATCTGGATTTGGACTGATACGATCTTATTCTTCCCCCGAAAATATTTTATTACTTGACTCGTATTTAGCCGCAGGATCGGGGGCATCGAATGTTAGCCGTCAGCGTGAGTATATCGCAATCACGTTCGTGGCGTGACGAGTCGAAGACGCTTGGCATGTGCGTGAAAGGCGGCGCTCCTACGACATCCTTGAGCGGCGGGCTTTTCTCTTTCACGCTGCCGGCTACTCAACCCCGAACTCACTGCAAAACTCCCTTCCTCTTCCCCTCATAGAGAGTCAAGTTGACATGTTTAGAAGTCGGCGGAATCATTAAATCTTCTCGAATATGAGGCCATAGTCTTCTAGTCTTTCGAAGTCTTTGTCTCCCGATTTTAGGGTAAGATCATGGGCTAGAGCGCTAGAGGCCACCAATAAGTCTGTGTCTGGTAGTATATTCCCATCGCTCTTTAGGTTACTGTAAAGGTCACAGTAAGTCAGGATTACTTTAGTCTCCAGCCCTATCACGTCGAAGCTCTCTTCAAGTAGCCGTTTGACATTTTGTCTCTTTCCTTCTTTCACGCCTCTCAGTACTTCTATAACAGTGATAACTGAGATAGCTCCCCTTTCAAATTTTTTCTCTCTCATCATATCTATTATCGCACTTGTATCGAATAGATATTGGAGTTCCCTCATCTCAGCTCGAACCCCCGTCTGAATTCATCGCTCGATTCGAGTATTTTATCGAGTTCTTCTTTGGAGAGCCCTTCTACAAGTTCCTCGAAAGCTCTTTTAGACTTTTTTTCTTTAGCCTCCTCATAAAGGTCTTTAAGAAAATCTCCCCACTCTCTGCCATTTTTTGCTCTTTCAAGCTCCCTTTTTACATCTTCGGGAACAGAGATGGTTTTGTATTTGCTCATTTTTTCACCTTATAACTACATAGTCATATGACTATAAAGATTTATCCCTAACTATGCGAGATAAAAGTTTCTATTTCTAGAACTAATGAAGTGAGAGTCTAATTTCGATGCTGGCCGTCAGCGTGAGCATATCGCAATAACGTTCGTGGCGTGACGATTTCTACCTCCTTTTTATCCTTTCCGCAATCTTCATCGGATCAATCTTTAGCCAGTGATGTATTTTCCCCGCTACACTCTACTAAAGCTCAGATCCATCCACCTACCATAAAATCTCCGCAAAACTCATCGGATTCACTCTGCGGAAAGGTCCACTACCCTTAGCTTACATAGAGTAGCCTCTCCCGAAAGTATTTTATCACTTGAGATCTATACCACTGAAAGAATTGTTGGAGGCATCGAATTCTCGCTGTCAGCGTCAACATATCGCAATCCCGCTCTTGGCCCAACGAGTCCAAGATGATAGGCATGTGCGTGAAAGGTGGCGCTCTAACGACATCGCAGGTCGGACTTTTCTCCTTCACGCTGCCGAGTATCTCCCCGTCAAGTCCCATAGGCGGTGAAGTCACCAGTTTTGCGGGTTCTTCTCCCTCTTCCACTTACACATGCCCGCAAAATCTATTTAATAATAATATCTTAATAATAAAACAGTCGGGACCTATAAAGTATAGGGCGAAGATGGATTATAACTTCGTCGACTTGAACCACTCAATTACGGAAAACAACAATATGATAACTTTAGCAAAAATCACCATGTAAATAGGGATAATGAATCATCCTAAATGAGAAAAAACAAATAATAGGAACGGGAATAAAGGAACAGAACTCAGAAGAGAGAAGCAAGAGAATACAGTTTGTAATAGCTCCGGTACCCTGTGCAGAGGAGATGAAAAATTGTCCGGAAAATATCTGAAAGCTAGAAAACTCGCAAGAGAGATGGAAAAAAAGGCCGAAGAGACCGCCCAGCTTAAAGAAGAGACCAAAAAGAAGAAAGAGAAGGTAGAGGAACTTCTAGAGGCATCGAGTGAAATCGATATAGAGGTGGATGTAGAGATAGATGAAGATGAGTTGGAGGAGAAGATAGAAAAAGGCAAAGAGAAGATAGAGGATAAAGATTTTGAAGAGGCTGAAGAAGAGTTCGATGAAGTAATCGAGGAGATACAGAAGTCAAATTTTGCCAAGCTGGAAAAGTTACTTTCTCCAGTTAAAGAATTTCTAGACACGGCTGGAAAAGGGAGCGAACACGGTGCTTTAAGAGAGAGGATCGAGGAAACGAAGGAGCTCATCGAAGAGGGTGAGATAAAGAAAGGTTTTGAGAAAGCGAACGAGATCAAAGACGAAAGCGAAGATATCATCGATAATGAAGTGAGTAAAGAGCTAAAAGAGATAAAATCTCTCCTGAAGACGGCAAGTAGATCGGGTAAAGATTTCGACCAGATCAAAAAGACAGTTTCCAAGGCTAATTATGCTTACGAAGCGGATGAATACGAGAGAGCCGTATCACTTTTGAGCGAGAGCAGAGAGGATTTGGAAGAAAAACTCGAGGGGGAATTAGACGAGATGTTGAAAACTTTGCAAGCCCGTATAAAGAAGTTCAATAAACAGGGCATGGACGTTTCCGAGGCAGAAAATATCTTCGAAGAGGCGAAGGAGTGTGAAGAAGATGAGGAATTCAGCGAAGCGCTCAAGTGTATCCAGGAAGGACACGAAAAACTAGATGAACTTTTTGTCGAGATGCTGAAAGAAAACATAGAAGAGTTAAAGCAGGAGATCGAGGAAGCGAAAGAGATAGATGCCCCGACAGAGGATGTCGAGGAGATGTTGACCGAGATAGAAGATCTCATAGAGGATGAGAAACATGATAAGGCGAGCGGTCTTCTGGACAAAGCATTTGAAGAGATAAGAGAGGCCAAGTTCAACCAGGTACTCAACACCATAGCCGAATCCCGAGATTATTTCATCAAGGCAAAAAACATCGGCGCCGACATAGATGAACCGATGGAGATGTTGAACAAAGCTAAGAGTTCTTTGGAAGAGAATAACTACAAAGAGGCTTTGAACTGGGCGAGCAACGGTAGAGAAAAAGTAGAAGATATGGTGAAAGATTTCGAGGAAGCTAAAAGTGAGATCGAAGAGAGAAAGGAAAAGATGGAAAAATTGACTGAAATCATCGAGTTAGATCTCTCCGAGCCCGAGGATATTCTATCAAAAGCTGAAACGAAGTTGATGAGCAAGGAATACGATAAAGCTCTCTCTTTAGTTGATGATTTCGACGAGGCCTTTGATAAAGATGCCTCCGAACTGATCATGGAGAATATAGACGAGGTAGAAAAACTGACCATGGTCGGAGACGAGATTGATATAGATATGGAGGATCTTTCCGAAAAATTGGAAGAAAGTGCAGAAAGGACAAAATCTTCTGATTACATCAAGGGGGCAGAGATCGTTGAAGAAGTCGAAAATACTGCAAAAGATAGGCTAGAAGATGAATTGGAAAAAACGGCCCAAGATATAAGAGAGAGCCTAAAAAGGCTCGATAAGGTAGAAGAGGATGCAAAAGAAAAGATCCAAGACATACTGGGAAAAGCAAATAATAAATTAGCATCCGAAAGGTACAAGGAAGCGAGTCGACTCATCAGCGAGGCGGAGGAAGAACTCGATCTCGCCCAGATAGGGAGCGCCGAAAAACACCTCCAAAATGCGCTCGATGTCGTAGATTCTCTCGAGGAGATGGATATAGACAAGGAAGAATTGGAAATCCCCAGATATAGGGGAGGTATAAAAGAGGCAGAGGATATCCTTGAAGAAGAGCCCTATCAGGCCGTCGAAAGTATAGACGGATTGATGGAGGAACTCAACGAGAAGTTAGAAGAAAGGACCGAACAGGTATTTGGGGTTGCCAAAAAAGAGACAGTTCAAGCTAGGAAGACCGGTGTAATGATAGAGGATCTGAGAGAACGATTGATAGAATGCAAGAAGAAGATGAAACAGGGCAATCATCTAGAGGCGCTGCGGATAGCAGTCAATGTAAAGGAAGAAGCGATAAACACCCGTGAAGAGAGGAAAAAAGCCTATGAGAATATTTCAGACACCGCTTCTAAGGTCAGCAGATCGAAGAAGGAGGGGAAGATCGAAAATATAAGCGAAATCAAAGATCAGTTAGTAGAGGCAAAGGAAGAGTTCAGAGACAGGAATTACACCGAAGCGGAAGAGATCGCCGAAAGAGCAAGTTCTATGATAGAGGGACTCGAAAGTAAAGAAGCATTCGAAAAGAAGAAAGAAGAGGTTGAAGAGAAAATCGAAAGGGTTCAAGGATTTGAAGCGGGTTTCGAGGGGGTCGACGCGCTGAAAGACGATATTGAAGATATCTCGGAGACGGCTGAAGAAGAGGAGGATGGTTATACCCGAGGAGTAGAAAGATTAGAGGATATCGAGGAAGAATTGGATACTGAGATGGAGAATACACTTGAAAACCTTTTCGAGGATACAAAGAGTTCTATAGAATCCGCCGAAAAGCTGGGTATGAATACGAAGAAATTAAGAAGGGACATAAAGAGTGCTGAAGATCTGAAAGATAAAGGCGACTATTGGAAGAGCTTGGGGATATTGAAAGATTGCCAGAACAAAATACGGGGTCTGCAGAGGAGATACGAAGAAGCAAAAAACATACTCGAAAACACTAGAGATAAACTTCAGGATGCTGAGAATATAAAAGCCGAAGTAGAAGAAGGCAAGACCGTCCTAGAAAAGGCGGAGGAAGCGTTTGAAAAAGACAGATATGATGAAACGATCGAACGGGCTGAAGAGGCGGAGAAAAAGCTGGAAGAGGCCCAAAGAGAACGTGTAGAAAAGATCTTGGAAAAGTTCAGGAACAAGGTCAGGTCCTTGAGAAGCGAGGAACTCGATACCGCTCTAGCCGATAATCTTATCCATAAAGCCGAGAAAGCTAAGGAAAGAGGAGATTACAAAGAAGCAATAAATTACTCGATGCAGAGTGAGGGGGAGCTCGAAAAGATAGACCTGCAGCAGTCTATCTCGCGCAAGAGTATATCTACAGCACAGGAGAAGTTAAAAGAAGCCGAGGAGAAGGGGCTCTTTGTAGACAACGCTAAAGATGAACTCCAGGAGGCAAAAAATTCCTACCAGAGTGGTTTTTACGTCAAGTCCTTCGATGAAGCTTTGAAAGCTGGAAAGGAAGTGAACGACGCCTTAAAAGCCTATCAGGAAACAAATGACTTCTTGGATAATATAGACGTAGCGATCAACGGGTTGGAACCAGAAGGTGTAGACGTTGACGGATTGAAGAGTGCTAAGGAAGAAGTCGAAAATGATTTTCAGAATGGAGACTATGTGAAGGCACATTCCCATATCAAAGAGGCAGAAGAGATCTTGGATGAAAATAGACAATATCTGAACGAGATGATCTCTCATATCGAAACACAAATAGAAGATAAGGGTGAAGATGGAGAGACTGCGAAAATATTGGAAAGGGCCCGTCCGGTTTTGGATATCGGTCGACCCTTGAAGGTCATCAAATTGATAAACAACGCTAAGGAGGTTTCAGGCCTAAACAGGATAGAGAAGTATAAGGATACCGTAGAAGAAGTGAAAAACCTGGTCGAGAAGGCAAGAAAATTCGGGGCTTCAGTGGAGACCGTGGAGGATGAGATAGAAGAGGCTGAAGCTCTTGAAGAGGACGGAAAGATCGACGAGGCTTTGGAAAAGGCCGAAGAAGCTCTAGAAAAGGTGGAAGAAGCCTTGGAACCGTACAGCCCGCAGCTGGAAGTCGAGGTTTCAGAAGAACTAATTCTTGATGAATGGAACTCTGTGGATGTGGTATTGAAAAACGTTGGAAATGGATTCGCCGAAGATATCGATGTGGAGATCAAGGGAGGAGAACTTAACGGATTCGAAGGGAGGGATAAGTTGAGAGCAGATGAAGAGATCGAATTTCAAGCAAAGATCAAACCATGGAAAGTAGAGGCAGAGATCGTCGGAAAAGCGGTCCGGGTCTTCGATAATAAGGAGATAAATGGTGAATGTAAATTGAAGGTCGGAGTCGAAAAAACCAGCGAAGGCCAGAAAGAAGAAATCTGTGATCATTGTGATGAGAAGATAGAAAGAAGGGATAAGATGCTCTCCTGCAAAAGCTGTGGAGCTACCTTTCATCATCGTTGTGTGGAGGAAAAAGAAAAATGTCCGATATGCAGCAGGGAACTGGAAGTGAAAGAAAAGAAGAAGGAGGAGAAGAAAGAGGAAAGAAAAAAAAGAAGATTGGACATGGGGATAGGGTAGAGACAAGGGAGAAAAGTTTACTTTTACATACTTGCTGTGCCCCCTGCCTAACATATACAGGGAAGCAATTCAAAAAACTATTTGAAAAGGTCACGGCGTTATGGTTCAACCCTAATATACATCCTTTTAAAGAATACCAAGAAAGATTTCAAGCGCTTAGGAAGTACGAGAAGAAGAGCGATATGGAAGTTATATACATCGATAGATATTCCCTAGAGGACTTCTTGGAGGGAGCTTTAAAAACCGATACGAGATGTGATTTCTGTTTGAAGTGGAGGCTCGAAAAGACAGCTGAAGAAGCCGTAGAGCGTGGTTACGACATCTTTTCTACCACGCTGGTCCTTTCACCTTACCAAGACCACGACCGTTTGAAAAGGATAGGCTTAGAGGTCGCTTCTAAGAGAGATATCGAGTTCTTTTATGAGGACATGAGGGACGGATTCGAAGAACATCACAGGCTGGCTGATGAGATGGGACTTTACAAGCAGGGCTACTGTGGATGCATCTTCAGCGAAAAAGAAAGATATCATAAAAAGTTGCTAGAATGATCTTACCTCACTCTTCTCTATAATACCGGCCTTCTCCACCGCGCTCTTCTATCTTTTCGACGGCCTCTTTTGACTGATCCTCGAAGACCTCTTCAGCCGTCTTATAATCCTCTGACTGTACCTCGACTCGATATTTCGGCGCCGCTACGTAACTGACCTCTACTTTGGATTCTCCAGTATCTTCAAAAGTCGATAGAGAATAGTTTATATCTTCTATGCCGTTCGGATTCGTAGAAGATAGCTCTACGAAACCGGTAATACTGACATAGGGGGGAGATATATTCTCCTGGGCCACATCTATAAAATGTTCTATCCATCCACCTTCAAAGCCGTCCTGTTCTAATACCTCGGGATGAAGGGAACATTTCTCAAAAGCCTTGTAGAGGCTCCCATAATTATCGCTCAATTCGAAAGCGAATTCTTCATAACATTCTTCAGGATCTTTGCCTAGACGGTCGGCTACGATGTTCAGAAGGTTATCCGCTTTTTTCTGGTTCTTCCATGCCTGCAATTTTTCTCTTTTCTGATGTTCGTTCACCTGTTTCAACGAAAGATCGATATGCCCCTTGTTTTTATCCACTCTAAGAACTTTACAGACCCTTTTCTCCCCTTCCTGTATGTGATCTTTTATCCTTTTCACCCAGCCCGAAGATATCTCAGATATGTGAACGAAGCCCTCCTTATGATCGTATTCATCCAAGGTTAGAAATGCTCCAAAGTCCTTTACGGTCTTGACATTACATATAACGAGTTCGCCCTCGCCGGGCCATTCATATTCCTCCGCAGAATTCATCATCCGGCCTCTTCTTGAACGCCAAGCTCCTCTATTATCTCTCCTTTGAACTCAGCTCTTCCACCAGTGGGCTCAGCTAGCTTAGCACCACAGACCATGCAGTCGACCTCTGAAGAGAGGCGCTTGAAAGTTATCTGCTCGTTCTCGCAGTCGGCGCACTTGATCCTGAGAAATTTTTTTTCTGACATCTTATCAATCCTCTAGTCTATTCAACGAATTCGAAACGGGAGGCACGCTGACATTTTTTCTGCCAGGTCTTTCCGCACTCCGTACAGGTATACTTGAGATAAACTCTTTTCACTGGCTTTCCAGGACCGGACGGTTTAGACCATGGAAATCCTCCATAGCCTGAAGTTACCCGTCTGAACCTTCGCTGCCCTTTTCGCAGTTCGCTGCCTGGTCTGTTCTTGCCCTTGGTTATCTCCATCTCAGTATGCGTGTCACAGTTGGGACAGTAATCCTTTATCTTACGTGGTTTCTTCATAGTGGTTCTGTTCCAAGAGCGGTCCACTATTAAAACCTTACCCATCCACGGACATTCTGTATTAAAAACTTATATACAACATCGTTCTAACGTATGGACGCTAGGTCTAACCGGGGCGGTCGGCGTGCCCTTATACACCGAAAGCGTCGATACGCGGGGGTGACCGCCGGGGGCGGTGTAATCAGCCCACCGATGAGCCGGTTCCAGACGATGAGACCTCGTCCTTCGGGATCGGAGGTGACTCGGGGGACGACCGGAGGGTCGTCCCTCTTGTCTTAGCCAGGTTAACCAGGCCAGGCCCGGAAGGGAGCAGCCGATACCTGGACTGCCGATGCTCGAGGGATAGCGGGGTCGAGGATGGATCCGGAGTCACTCATCGGTGAGCTGAGCACCTACCTCGGTGACCTAGCACTTCATCTTCTTCAGATAGATCTTTCATTCGAATCTGGTGCACACGTAGATCCCCGTCAAAGCTATCATCCCTCCAAAAATAGTCAATCTAGGAGGCACTTCTTTCAATATCAAAAACGCGAGTATCGAAGCACCCATGGGCTCTCCTAGAAAGCTCACAGAGATGATCCTCGCCTTGACGTGTTTGAGCCCCCAGTTGAACAGGGTGTGGCCCGCGACGGTAGGGATCAGCGCTAGAGCGAAAAAGAGGAGGTACTCTCTGCCCGGATAGATGGCAAAAGTGGTGGAAAAGGGGATAGAAAAGAGAGCTAGGAATATAGAACTGAAAAGGTATACCACAAATGCATACGGGATCACAGACATGTTCTGCCTTATCTTCCTGCCCCTTAAGATATACCCTGCCAAAGCAAACATACCGATTATCGCTAATAGATCCCCGAAGAACGCTCTACCGCTCATCCTGTAGTTCGAAAACGTCATGACAGCGACTCCGACCAGAGCTATACCTATACCCGCATAGGCTTTCAAAGAAGTCCTCTCTTTCAGATACCAAGAGGATATCCACGCCACCAGTAAGGGATGAGTACTCACCAGGATAGCGGAAGACGCCACAGAAGTGTAATCAAGAGAAGCTATCCAGGAGGCGAAGTGTACTGCTAGAAGCAATCCGGTTGTTATCAAGGTTATCCATTCTCTTTTAGAGACCTTCTTTAACGATCCGATGTAAGGCGGCATGAAGATCAGAAGGAGCGCAGCCGAAAAGAACATCCTGTAAAACGCTACTGCAATAGGATGGGAATCTGATAGTCTGATGAATATCGCGGCGAAAGAAACGGAGATGATACCGAGAGGTATGACTATGCGGGCGGTCGATCGTATTCGATCTTGACTTCCGAAGAGATCATCGAGATCCGGCATCTATCTTCCTTTTTTCATAAGGGTGATGTAAATTAATTTTTCTCCCTTTTATGAAGATGGTGCACACCTCTGTTTCTTCTTCAACTGAGATAGGTAAGACAAACACTGATTAAAGTCGTGAAACCATAAAGTCCTTATCCCGCTCACATTTTTAACTAGATGATGAGCTCAAGCTTTGACTGGTTGATATCAGATTTTCAAGATTATCGGGGACAGGTCGCCTTTTCCACTTTTTTGCCCGGTGATGAAGCCGATCACGAAGAAAGTGAGATGCTTCACCAAGACCTTCGAGAAAAGCTCTCTAGGAGAGATATCGAACTCTACTCGCATCAAGCCAGAACGATAGACGAGTTCTTAGACGGAGAGAACGTTTGCCTCACTACCGGTACTGCCAGCGGGAAAACACTGGCATACGCTCTTTGTGCCGCGCATTCTTTTTATGTAGATGACCGATCGACTTTTTTGGCTCTCTTCCCGACCAAGGCGCTGACACGCGATCAGAAAGTGGAACTCGAGGAGATCTTCTCACTTTTAGATTTAGACGTGCAGCTCGGCATATACGACGGCGATGTCAACTCAGAACAGAAAAAAGAGGTGAGAGAGAAGGCGGACATGATACTCACCAATTTTACCGGGCTGAACCTTTACCTTAACCATCACGATCTCTGGGGTTCATTTTATGAGAGATTGAAAGGCATCGTTATCGATGAAGCTCATCACTACACGGGTCTCTTCGGGATGCACGTAGCCTGGATAGTGAGACGTCTGAGACGTGTGGCGGGATATTATGCAAGGAAGCCTAAATTCATCCTGTCTAGCGCGACTCTAGGAAACCCCGAAGAACATTCGAAAAACCTGGTTGGAAAAGATTTTTCTGTCGTTGAAGAAGACGGAAGTGGAAGCGGCAGCAGAGAATTGATCTTCTGGGATCCTCCCGAGTTAGAAGACGAGTTGATGGAGAAAAAGAGTACACACCGGGAGAGCAGCGATCTTTTGGCTCACCTCGTGAACCAGCGGCTGCAGACGTTGATGTTCGCACCATCTCGTAAGATGGCAGAACTCGACTGCATGTGGGCAAGAGAGAGACTAGAAGAAAGGTATGGAGATGTAGAGGGAAAGGTGGTCCCCTATCATGCGGGACATACGAAGGAAAAAAGGAGAGAGACGGAGGAAAAATTGAAGAGAAGGGAAGTGGATGGAGTAGTATCTACTACGGCTTTGCAACTCGGTATAAATATTGGCAGCATAGACGCGACTATCTTGTCGGGTTATCCGGGAAGCAGGATAGATTTCTGGCAGCAGGTGGGCCGCGCGGGAAGAGGTTCCGGCAGTGAAGGAGAAAATGTCGTCTCAGTACTCGTCCCTTTCAACAGCTCTCTTGACCAGTACGTCGTAGAAAATCCCGATCATCTGCTGGAGAAGAGTATAGAGGACGCGGTGATCGATCTCTCGAACAACAAAGTGTTTTCAAAGCATCTTTTGGCTGCCGCCGCAGAGCTGCCCCTAAGAGAGGAAGACATCGGTATATTCCCTCCTAAACTTCGGAAGGCGGCGGAGATGTGGAAAGACGAAGGAAGCCTTTACGGCGATCTCAAGACAGGTTGTAGATACGCCCGGAACGATTTTCCCCAGCAGTATATAGACCTTTATTCGGCCGGCGAAGATACTTTTGAAGTGTATCTGAGAGAGGAAAACGAAGAAGTAGAATCTCTTCCTGAAATAGAGAAAAATAGGGCCTACCGCGACTTCCATCTAGGTGCCATATACCTCCATAGAGGCAAGTATTACAAGGTGGTGGAATTCAACAAGGGAATTCAATCCTCCGTTGTGCTGGAACCCGTGGATACTGATCACTATACCGTGACACTGCGCAAAACTGATATATACGATATAGAGAGCGAAGATGTGAAGGAGATAGGCGACGTAAAACTCCACAAGGGTAGGGGAACTGTCTCGATCCACTACTTCAGTTACAAGAAGAAAAAGTTATCCAACGATAACGTTCTCGGTACTGAATATACCGGTTTAGAGCCCATAACTCTGAACACGCATTTAATTTGGGTCGAGGTACCCGGGATCGTGGAGAAGAGGGTCAAATCAAGATGGAATGATGACGAATCGAGTTCTAAAACCGCTTATGAAGGAGCTCTTCATGCTGCTGAACACGGTCTTATCAACATGCTGCCGGTCTTGATGCTCATAGATGAGAGAGATGTAGGCGGAATGTCAACGAAACATCATCACGAAGTTTCAGAAGATGGCAGCGCTATATTCTTGTATGACGGAGTAGAGGGCGGTGTAGGGTTCGTGCACGACGCCTATGGAAGATTTGAGGAACTGGCAGAAAAGGCAAAAGAGAGGTTCGAAAACTGTTCCTGCGGCGGAGTAAAGGGATGTCCCGCCTGCACGTTCTCCTCAAACTGCGGCAACGATAACGAGCCGCTGAATAGAGTACTAGCTATCGATCTTCTAGAAAATATGATGTGTTAATAAATCAATAAAAAGAAAAGGGGTTTAAGGTTCTATAGGGTTTTTATCAGTCGAAGAGCTTGTCGTCCTCGTCCATTTCATCTGATTCTCCGAACAGATCTTCATCATCTTCTCCTTCGAAGAGGTCGTCTTCTTCTCCTGTATCTTCTTCTTCAAAGGGTTCTTCTGATTCCTCTGTTTCCCCTGTTTCTTCTCCAAAGAGTTCGTCTTCTTCTCCTGCACCTTCTTCTTCTTCAAAGGGTTCTTCTGATGGTTGTGTTTCCCCTGTTTCTTCTGTTTCCTCTCCGAAGAGTTCGTCTTCTTCCCCTGTATCTTCTTCCTCTTCAAAGAGTTCCTCTGGCTCTTCTTCCATCTCTTCTTCCGGTTCTTCTTCTTTACCTTTCCTCATTAACATCACTGCCAAAATTATCACTAGTATCAGCAATATGATTACCAGTATCCACAAGTAAGACATCGCTCCAGTACCGGCAATAACACCTTCTTCTTCCTCCTCTTCGAAGTGCGCAGTTATTGTCATGTCACCGTCCATCGTGATGGTTGTTTCTCCTCCTTCACCTTCGTGATCTCCTGTCCATTCTACGAACTTCCAGTTGTCCCCGGATGATGCGGAGAGAGTCACTTCTTCTCCTTCACTGAATTCCATCTGATCTGGGTTGATATCCACATCACCATGTCCTTCTGTTTCTATCGTCAGCTGATACATGATCTCTTCAAAGTGCGCAGTTATCGTCATGTCATCGTTCATCATTATGGTTATTTCTTCCTCTGTAGATCCGTAATCTCCCGTCCACATCGCAAATTCATAGCCTTCTTCCGGTGATGCTGTGAGGGTCACTTCCGTACCCGCATCATATTCAGTCTGATTCGGATCGGTCTCTACTGTACCTGCTCCTTCGTCGAAGTTCAAGTCTAACGTGTACGTCTCTTCTATCATTTCGAAGTGGGCTGTTAACTGCTTATCTTCGTCCATAGTGATGGTTATTTCTTCCTCTGTAGATCCGTGATCTCCTGTCCACATCGCAAATTCATAGCCCTCGGCCGGCATCGCTGTGAGGGTAACTTCCGTACCCGCATCATATTCAGTCTGATTCGGATCGGTCTCTACTGTACCTGCTCCTTCGTCGAAGTTCAAGTCTAACGTGTACGTCTCTTCTATCATTTCGAAGTGGGCTGTTAACTGCTTATCTTCGTCCATAGTGATGGTTATTTCTTCCTCTGTAGATCCGTGATCTCCTGTCCACATCGCAAATTCATAGCCCTCGGCCGGCATCGCTGTGAGGGTAACTTCTGTACCCGCATCATATTCAGTCTGATTCGGATTGATCTCTATTTCTCCTTCACCTTCCGTGGCTACTGTGAGTTCATACATCTCCTCTATTACTTGTTCAAAGTGAGCTGTGATGTCTTTATTAATGTCCATAGTGATAGTTATTTCTTCCTCTGTAGATCCGTG
>JAZKSH010000038.1:0-16529 GCA_036626195.1 Thermoplasmatota archaeon
TTACGGATCGATATCAATTTACGGGGATGCTTCCGGCATCGGGGCGTCTCTACAAACTTTGTTAATCCTTACCGCTATCCTTCTGATCACCGGCATCATCCTCTTCAGGAAGAAAGAATTTCCCTAAATCGGAGATCACTCTTCATCTACCAGCTCATCGGCGGTTATCAGCGGAACCAATTCGACGTCTACATCTTCTAACTTTTTTTCCGCGCCCTCCTTTCTATCGACCACGACCTAGACTTTATCGACTTTCGCCCTGGCGTCTCTCAGCACTTTAACGGTCTCCACGGCGGAGCCGCCCGTCGTTGTCACGTCTTCTACCACTGTGACCGTTTCGCCCTCTTCAAGCTTACCTTCGATCCTTCCTCCGGTACCGTGACCTTTGCTTTTTTTCCGGACCATCAGGAAAGGTAGACCGGTTTCTAACGAAAGAGCGGAAGCGAGAGGGACAGCACCCAATTCCATCCCCGCTATCTTTTCTCCTTCCACGAAAGGGACCATCTCCGACGCTATCTTCTTCAATATCTCGGGCTCGGTGCTGGCCAACTTGATATCTACGTAGTAACTGCTCTTTTTGCCCGAAGTCAGGGTGAACTCACCGTACTTTATCGCTCCACATTCTTCCAACATATCCTGCAGCATTTTTTCACCAAGGTTCTTTCTTAACTCCAAGTTTGTATCCGATTATATTAACTCCACGGTGCAGGAGAGGTAAAACAAAGACGATCATGGTGGTCCCCCATAAACCGGGAAAATAAAAGTAGGTAGAGACGAACCATCTATAACTCGTTATTGAAGTCAGAAGGAAGGCACCGATGAGGAAATCGTACATGTCGATCATCGGGGCTTTTGCTCCTCTAGCCTTACCTTTCCTTCTCTTTATGAAACTCGCGCCTATATCGCCCAATAACGCCCCAAAAGAGAGAGAAAATAACGGGATCAGTCCGTCGGGAAAAGAAGGGTAAAGAGAAAAGAGTGGTTGGAAGACGAAATAAAGCACGAGACCTACTATACCGGCGGAGATGCCTCCTCCAAATAGGCCTCTCCAGGTCTTTCCATCGCCCAGTACCCTTTCACCTTTCAGCTTTTTACCTCCATCGATAGGAGGACCGCCTCCGAAGATGACCGCTAATGAATTGGCGATCATGGCGGGTATGAAGGAGATAATCACTATCAATATCGCTTCGAGCATGATGGTATGCCTCTTCTGATCTCAGTCGATATCTAGTACCGCTTCTATCCTTTCCTTCAACCTTTCGATACCGGCTTCCCACAATTCCTCGCCTTTCTCTTTGCTGGCTTTTTCGGCGTCCCCGAGAACACCGGTTCGCGTCAAGTCGTGGGTGTTCCAGGCGAATGGAAATTCAGGCTCATGTTCGAATTCGAGTTTCGGATCCGGAAAATCCATCTCTTTTTCAGGGATCGTCCTCTCGTCTACGAGATCTTCTCTAACTGCGAGAACCAACGAGGTCTCGAACTCCCCGGCGTGAACATCGTTTTCACTCTCGACCAGCTCATCCTTTTCAGGGTCCATAAGATCAAAAGAATCTATATACACGTCCAAGCCTGTCTCTTTCTTCAACTTTCTCGCCGTGGTCTTCACCGCCGCCTCGTTGCCGCCGTGACCCGTAAGGACGAACAGTTTTCTAAAACCGTGCTGTATCACCGAGCGACCGATGTTCACGATGAGATCTTGAAGAGTTTCAGAGTCGACTGTAACGGTTCCGGGAAATCCCATGTGGTGATCGCTGACGCCGTAGGGTATCGTCGGCAAGATCAACGGTCTTGGAGAATCCAAACGTTCCACCGCTTCTTCCACTATATACTCCGCGTCAAAACGGTCGGTATCGAGAGGAAGGTGAGGACCGTGCTGCTCCAAGCTGCCTAGAGGGAGGATCGCGGTATCGATTAGCTCAGCTCTCTGTTCTAGCTGCCAGCGATTCATCTCGCCCCATTTGATCTTTTCTTCCATGGGGCAGTATCTAGTTCACACTTTTACTTTTTTCGCAAAGGGGAATCGTTCTTCCAAGTTTCATGCCCGCGGCGATACCCATACCCCAGCACAGAGAGGTCTGTCTGTAAGTGCCCAATACCGTGCTTCCTATAACAAATAGGTTATCGTGGTCTGTTTCTCCAGTAGGAAAGGTAACGTCTTCAATTTCTAGTTCAAAAGAGAAATCAGGCAAATTCGGATCTCTGCCGATAGCGGTGATCAACTCGTCAGCTTCGATGGCCTTGTCTTCAAAGCCGATGGAAAACCCGTTTTCACATTTTTCCACTCCTGTAACTTCCGCTTCTACCTCTTTTATCCCTTTTTCCCTTGCCTCCTCAACGAGTACCGGCAGCGCCTTTGGCTCGCTTCTCCTCAAGATGGTGACTTCTCCTCCCAGCCTGTTCACCCGTAGAGAGTAATCGTATGCAGCGTCTCCGCCGCCTACAATGACGACCTTCTCTCCGGAATAATCGCGCCATCCGGGATGATGTTTCTCTCCTTCGAAGTTCCAAGATCTTGGTGTAGTTCCAGTAGCGAGGACTAGATATTTTGTTTCTTTCGATCCTTTCTCGGTCTTCAATCTAAAACCCTTTTCTGTTCTCTCTATCTTCACAACCTTACTATATTCTACCTCTATATCATACTCTAAGACGATCTTTTCAAGCTCTTTCACCATCTTTCTTCCGTCCTCACCCACAAAACCGGGTAAATTTTCTATCCTGTTAGCTTGGAGTATCAGACCGCCGACACTTTCTTTTTCAAGTACTAGAACATCGTCTATACCTTCTCGAACACACTGCTGAGCGGCTCCGATCCCAGCGGGGCCCGCACCGACTACCGTAACCTTTCTTTCGCCTCTTGACATGTTAATATCTCCGCTATACCGTGACAGAGAGATTTTAGAGTTGAAACGTGGGTTGTCTCGGCAGCTGTCGCAGTTCCGTCAGCGAGGAATAAAACCCTATGATCTCTAACAAATGCGTCTCTCGCAGTAGTGCTACAGCACATATCGGTCATCACGCCGCCGATCACGACGTTCTTTACACCCTCGAGTTTTTCTTCAAGGGCGGTCCTGTGAAAAGAAGAATATCTCGGCTTCGTGATCACGTCACCTTTCACGCTAATACGCGAGTCCAATTCTGCAAGAGGCCCCTCCCGTATTATATCGCTCCACCATTCTCCCATGACGCCCTCGTCGCCTTCTTCCTGGACCGTTCTAGTGTAGATTATGGGAGCTCCATTTTCTTTGAAAAAGTCGATGAGCTCGTTCAGATTCTCTATGATACTCTCTCCTGCGGGTAGATAAGCGTGAGAGTCGGGAGAAAGAAAGTAGTTCTGCATATCTATGATCAAAAGCGCCGTTTTGTCAAGATCCAAATCGACAGGCCATCTTTTTCTGAAAGGCAGTTCTTCAATCCAGCTCTCACTTTTTCTCTTTAATTCAGCCCGATCCATCTCCTGATAAGACATGTCTTATGCTCTCTCCTCGTTTTTGAACTTCAAATAATCATCTTCGAAGTGTGAAAGCAGTATCTGGCCGCAGTTGCTCTTTATCTCGTTTTCCTCCAATTCTCCGATGCTCACGTGTACGTCGAAGGGGCCGTTCTGGAGTTCTTTGATCACTCTGAACTCTCGGCTCTCTTCTTCCGTGAAAACATTGATCAGCTCGTTTTCACGAGCGTTTGATGTAGGATTCAATGGCGTTATCTTTATAGCGAAAACCTCTGGATCGAAGATATCCTCCAACTTTTCGGGATCGATCTGATCGTTCTCGGACAAAGCAAAATTCAGAGTTACTTTTCTACCTCCTATGTAGAAATCCTCCCCATATTCAGCTATCTTATCCAAACTCCACTTTTCGTCCGGCATTAGGTTATCTCTCTTCTCGTCGTCGGTAGAGTGTATGGAGAACTGGAGCTGGAAGTCACCTCTGTAAACTTCGTGGTTCAATCTTTTCAGCTCTTCGAACCAATCATCCGTGCCTTCGGGAGCTATGGTGGAGATACAGGGCATGTAATTCTTAGGGTCGTACTTATCACGAACTGCTTCGATCGTATCTATCACCGCGGGATTAAGAGCCGGATCACCTATCCTGGCAAATTGGACCTTGAACTTATCCGAGTTCAGCGCATCTTCGGAACCGTGATTTTCTATAAGGTAATCCACCTGGACCATCATCTCTTCTTTGCTGAGAGAACTTTTATAAAATCGGTTAGCGTCGCAGAACCTGCAGTTGAGAGGGCAGCCTGAAAGACTAGACAGGATGACGACCCATTTGTCGCTTCTCTCCTGGGCCCCGCCCAACGATTCAACGAACTCCACATACTTTTCACTGCCCAGATCGGCAAGGTAAGCCGTGGCTATGTTTTCGTCGCCTCTTTTTTCCAGTATCTCCATGGTGATTGCCTCTTCAGATTTGTTGACCGGATTGATGCTCTATATTTACCACCTACAACCACCTTATAAGAGTATTTAACATTTTACCTAGGATCACTGATCCATTTTATCACCTTCAAAAAAGTTACTTTTTTATCTCGCCTCGTTATTCATACTTCGATGACCTCGGAAACTCCGCGCGACGTTCTCAACGAACTGAAATGGAGACACGAGGAAAGCCTAGAGGAAGCGAAGATATACTATGTTCATCGGGGAGCCCCAGACGACTTCAGAACGATGAAAGGTTCAGAAGTGGAGGATTTGGGTAGGTCGTTTATCAAGTGTGAGGAAAGTCATATCCCGTATCACCGAGTATTCAAGATAGAATATGAGGGTGAAGTGATCTTTGAAAGGGAAAGGGAACCTGAAAAGTGAATAGGGTGATATACATGAACCCTCCTCCAAATTGGATGAATATCCGACCCATCCATAATTCACCGAATATTTTAATACTCGCCGATCAAATGTAGTTAGGATGGCTGATGGTGTTAATAGAAACGATAGAGACTCAGAAGAAGACACCTTTGAAGTACTAAGTTCAAAAATTCAACAGATTTGTCGAGATTATGATATCATCGCGGCTTACCTCTACGGTTCATTCGCACGGGGAGAACAAAGATCGGACAGCGATATAGATATTGCGATTTATTTTAGAAATTATTCTCTCAAAAAGGTACTAGAAGTAGGTAGAAGGATTCAAGAAAAAACAGATATACCTCGTCATATTGATGTCCGAGCTTTAAACAACGCCTCTCCATTATTTCAGTTCAGGGTGATCCAACAGGCAAAGGTATTGTACGAGTCTAGTCCTGAAGAAAGAGCTGATATAGAAGTGGAGATAGATTGGAGATATCACGATCTTAAACCCCATATGGAGGAACATTGGGCTGAGAGGAGAAAAAGGGTGATCGAAAGTGGATGAGCGAATAGAGAGTCGGATCGATTCGATACAGGAATGGATGCATCTTTTAAATGATATACATGGATCAAAAGTAAGAGAAGATATAACCCGAGAAGCAAAAGAGAACCTACTCAGGAAAATCGTTGAAGCCGTCATCGATATCGCAAGCAGAATTATCGCCGTGAACGGATTTAAAAGACCGGAAACATACGCAGAATACTTCGATCTCCTTAATGAGAAAAACATCATCACTGAAGATTTATCTAAAAGTTTAGTCGAAATGGCCCAGTTTAGAAATCTAATCACCCATCAATACCATAGGATAGATGTGGAAGAACTCGACTCTATCATAGAAGAGGACCTAGAAGATATTAGCAAATTCATATCTCAAGTCACTGCATACCAAGAAACTAAAAATTAGAGCTGAGATAGAACCTTTTACCTCGTTCTTCAGATATCTCTCTCACCTAAGAAAAATCTATCCTCGATGAGCCTCATCACCAGCATGGCACCGAAAAATACCGATGCTCCAGCCAATACCATCATCCATGAGTCGATGCCGAGAGGAACGACTTTGAAATAGCCGTTCAAAGGAGTGTACAGTATCAATATATGCATGATGAAGGAGATCGCTACGGCGGAACCGAGCCACTTGTTGGACCATAACGGAGTACCGTACCTCTGTCGTATGGGAAAGACTTCGATGAGTTCGAGAACCACCAACATCGTGAAGACCAGCGTCCTGGCCAAAGGCGTACTTTCGCCTAGACCATAGTTGTAGACAAAAAGGCATATAGCCGTGACCCAGATACCTATCCATCCTATTGAGAACATCAAAGTTTTGTCTATTATATTCTCCTCCCGTCCTCTCGGTTTTCTTTTCATTATGTCGTCAGAAGTCGGATCGACACCCATAGCTAAAGCGGGAAGACCGTCGGTCAAGAGGTTGACCCATAAAAGCATAACCGCGGTCAAAGGCAATCCCAGCCCGACGAGAGTGGCTATGAGAACTATCAGAACCTCACCCATATTACCTGATAGTAGGAGATTGACGAATTTTCTGATGTTGTCGAATATTCCCCGGCCTTCTTCGACAGCGTCTTTTATAGTGGTGAAATTATCGTCTAGAAGGATTATGTCGGAAGCCTGCTGAGCCACGTCGGTACCTCTTTCTCCCATGGCGGTACCGACATCGGATTCTTTGAGAGCTGGAGCGTCGTTGACGCCGTCTCCCGTCATCGCCACGATGTGTCCATGGCTCTGCAGAGCTCTCAGTATCTTAACCTTGTGTGAAGGGGAAGCTCTCGCGAATATATCAGCTTTCTTGACCCTTTCACTCAATTCTTCACCGGACATAGCCTCCAGCTCTTTACCCGTTATAACGTCCCCGTGGAATCCTAAGTTCTCTCCTATAGCTTTCGCCGTCGAAGCGTTGTCGCCGGTTATCATCACGGTCCTGATACCCGCCTTGCGGCATGTTTTTATTGCGCCCTTCACCTCCTTTCTCGGCGGATCGATCATGCCCTGAAGGCCCAAAAATATCAGATCACTCTCTATCTTTTCTCCCTCCACACCCTCGATCATTTCTTTCTTCTCTTCGTCGCTTTCGCCCTTCAATGTTATGTCCTTGTAGGCGAAACCGAGTATCCGAAGCGCCTCGTTAGCGAATTCTTCGTTCTTCCGGATGAATTCCTCTTTCTTTTCTTCATCCAGTTCCTTTACTTTTCCCCCTTCATAGTACCTGTCGCATTTCTCCAACACTACCTCGGGCGCTCCTTTCACAAAGACCTTATCGTTATCTCCAGGTCCGTCGTGGACCGTGGTCATCATCTTCCTGTCCGAAGAGAAGGGTATCTCGTCTATCCTCCTGAATTTTTGTTCCAACTTTTCCTTCTTCAAACCGGCCTTTTGAGCGGATTGGATGAGTGCAGCTTCGGTCGGATCGCCGATCATCTCACCGTCGGTTATCTCGGAATCGTTGCAGAGAGCCCCGGCTTTGAGTATGTCTTTGAGGCTTTGAGGATCTATCTCCTCACCTTCGTAGGTGAAGTCGCCCTCTTCAGAATATCCGCCGGAAACTTCTATATCTCTTCCGTCGAAGAATATCCTCTGGACCACCATCTTATTCTCTGTCAACGTGCCGGTTTTGTCGGTACAGATTATATCTACCGAGCCCAGCGATTCTATCACCGGCAGTCTTCTCACGAGAGCTTTCTTTTTCAGCATCTTCCTGGTGCCTAGGGCGAGGGTTAAGGTGACCACTGCTGGTAGTCCTTGGGGTACTGCCGCTACAGCTAGGGCTATAGCGGTGATGAATGACTCAAAAATAGAATAGTTCCTGAAGAGGAGTATCGGAACCAGGGTGCCGCAGATAGCTAGGATCAGCGCACCCAATTTTTTCCCAAGAGTATTCACTTCTTTCTGGAACATGGTCTCTTTTTGTTCGATCTTTTGAAGTTCAGTAGCGATACTCCCTATTTCAGTATCCATGCCGGTGCCGACCACGATAGCTTTTCCTTTTCCCTTCGTGACCATGGTATGTTTGTACACCATGTTCTCTCTCTCGGCCAATTCAACGTCTTCTTCTATGACGTGATCCCTCTTGCTGACCGAAACGCTCTCGCCGGTTAGAGCCGATTCGTCCACTTCTAAATTCTGCTGTTCTATGAGCCTGGCATCGGCAGGAATCGAATCCCCCTGACTCACAGAGATAACGTCGCCGGGAACTATATCGATAGAATCGATCTCCCTCTTTTTACCGCCTCTATAGACTACGGCTTTCGGAGACGCCATGTCCTTCAGAGCTTGGATAGACTGCTCCGCTTTCCAATCCTGAATGAACCCAAAAATTCCATTAGCTAAAATAATAGTCAATATCAGATAAGCGTCGAAAAGGTGACCCACTACCAAAGAGATCACGGCCGCCGCGATCGTTATCCCTATCAGGAAATCCTTGAACTGCTCTAAAAAGAGCTTGATAGGTGAGACGGCTTTCTTCTCTTCGATCTCGTTCTTCCCGTGCTTTTTTAAGCGGCTACGAGCTTCCTTCTGACTGAGCCCCTCTTCCGAGGTATCTAAACTTTCAAACAGCTCATCTACAGGTACAGAATGCCATCTATTACCCATCTCTTTCCGGGCGGTTAAGGGAGTAAAGCTATTAAAAATTTTCAGTCGGGCATATCATATCCTTCTTTTTGATTTTCGATCATATAGATTGATATGTTTAAATGTTTTATCGGCTCGCAAAATACAGCTCACAGAGAGGAGTCTTGACGGGGTTTTCATTCAGCCATACCAAAAAGAAGAAACGAGATTGAATAGGTCAAAAAAAAGGGATAGGATAAAGATTTTCATTTGTACTCTTGGCAATTATCACAGTACCAGCTCTCGTTCTCCTCTATCCATTTTAACTGGCTTCCACATGTGGGGCAAATTCTATCTTGCATGGTCGACTGCTGGGCTGGTGGCGGCGGCGGTGTCGGAGATGTTTCTGGTCTAGGGGTTTCTTCCGGCTCCGGAGGAACAGGCTCTGTGGATGTAGAAGGTTCTAGAGGGGCCGATCCTCTAGGAGGTCTTTGCTGTGGTTCACCAGATGGCTCCGGCGCTTCTCCAGGTGCTTCCTTCCAACCCCCATCCTCCGTTTCTCCTTGTCGCATGTCTTGCTGTGATGGCGGCGGATATGGACCTCCAGGTCTTCTCCCGGCTCCCGGTGCAGGGGGGTCGGGCTCTTCCTTCTTCCTCCTCGAAACGATCAGAACTACGAGCACAAGAACTATCACTATTATCAGTATCAGAGGAAGTAAATACCACATACCGCCGCTTGTTCCGCCTATACCTAGTTGTCCGGTTTCAACGGTGAAATCCACGCTTTCTACCGCTGTATTGCCTGCCTGGTCTTTAGCTCTGATCTCCACGGTATGCTCCCCATTCTCTAAGCCTTCGAAAACATGTTGAGTGGACTCGTTGAGCTCTATCCATTCTTTATCATCTATCCTCACCTCGTAAGCCACGATCTCTGTCCCTCTAGGTTCACCACTCCATCCCACACTGACCGAATCTTCTTCGAATTCTACACCGGCTTCAGGTGATTCGATTTCGAGAGTAGGGGGAACGGTATCTATGGTGAGAGAAACGCTCGTGGTCTCAGTGTTACCCGCGTTGTCCGTTGCCTTAACTTCCAAGGTGTGCTCTCCATCTTCTAGATCAAAGGTGTAGCTGGTGCTTTCGCCGACTCCTTCCCAAGACCCTCCTTCCAAACGCACTTCGGAATGGTTTACTCCGCTGATTTCATCTTGGCCTAACCACTCAATCTCGACCTCGCTTTCATTGAGTATACTCTTCTTACTTGGATGTGTTATTTCCAGGTCAGGTGATGTTGTATCTACCGTGAAAGACACTTTTGTAGTGTCGTTGTTGCCCGCGTTGTCGGTAGCTCTCACCTCCACGGTGTAGCTACCATCTTCAAGATTAAAAGTATAGGTTGTGCTTTCGCCGACTCCTTCCCAAACTTCATCTTCAAACCGTATCTCGTAAAAATCTAGACCACTATAATCATCTTCTCCTCTCCACTCAACCTTGACTTCGCTTTCATTGAGTATACTCCCTTCATCAGGAGAAATCACCTTTAGCTCAGGCAGAGTTGCGTCTACCGTAAAAGAGACACTCGCGATCTCACTGTTGCCTGCGTTGTCGGTAGCTCTCATCTCCAGGGTGTAGCTACCATCTTCAAGATTAAAAGTATAGGTTGTGCTATCTCCAACTTCTTCCCACTCGCCATCTTCAAGCCGTATCTCGTAATAGTATATACCGCTGATCTCATCATTACCCGACCATTCTACCGTCACTTGCTCCTCATCAACTGTAGCACCATCTTCAGGAGACAAGATCTGCAAATCAGGCGAAGTGGTATCCACCATAAATGAAACGGTCGTGGTCTCACTGTTGCTCGCATTGTCAATGGCTCTGACATCTACGGTGTACTCTCCCTCTTCTAGGTTAAAAGTGGAGCTAGTGTTATCCCCGACTTCTTGCCAGTTACTGCCTTCCAAACGCACTTCGTAATAGTCTATACCGCTGGTCTCATCGTCACCCGACCACTCTACCGTCACTTGCTCCTTATCAAATGTATCTCCATCTTCAGGTGATAAGATCTGCAGATCGGGGGAAGTGGTATCCACCACGAATGATACGTTCGTAGTTTCACTGTTGCCCAAGTTATCATAAACTCCAACCTCCACGGTGTGTTCTCCATCTTCAAGATCGAAAGTGTAGCTGGTGTTCTCTCCGACTCCTTCCCAATTGCCGCCTTTCAAACGTACTTCGTAATAATCTATACCGCTCGTTTCATCGTGACCCGTCCACTCAACGTTCACTGAGCTGTTCTCTATTATTTGTCCCTCAGAAGGTGAGTGTATCTCGATCTCAGGGGGTATATGATCTATAAAGAAGGAAATACTATCTACCGTCTCATATCCCGCAACGTCTGTAGCTCTGACCTCCACGGTGTGCTCGCCCTCTTCTAACCCTGTATAAGGATGAGACACACTATCTCCTACGTTTTCCCATACTCCATGATCCAGCCTTATCTCGTGATAATCGGCATACTCAGAAGTCCATTCGACCGTAACATCGGGCTCACTGAACTCTTCTCCATTAATAGGTGAAGTTATCTCAACACCGACCGTTTGGACCGTGAAGTTCACGATGTCCGTGACGGTCCCGCCTTGAGCGCCCATCGTGTTAACTTGAACAGTATGGTCTCCATCTTTAACGTCTACAAAAGTGTAGGCGGTAGAAGTGCCGACATCCACCCAAGGTTCTTGGTCGATCCTGATCTCGTTGCTGACGAAGTTCTTAGAGGTCCATTCCACCGTAACATTGGATTCTCGAACGATATCGTTCTCTGCCGGGGAATCTATCGTCACAGAAAGTTCCTCCTCAAGAACAGGCATCTCGGGATCGCCGAGAAGATTCATAGCCTGGGTAGACCATCTGGCAAACTCGTCCTCACCCTGAGACTGCATGTAACTCATCCTAGCCCACTGCGCTGCATGTCCTAAATTATTGTACTCATTTGAGAATACTCCCTTGTATAGTCTAGTATCTATGGCACCAGACAGCCCAGTACCTCCATCCGTGGTCCCTAATCCGTAGCGGGTGTTCATGAAGGTAGCTACGTAGCCACCATTTTGATATTTGAGAAATTCTTCGGCTAAGCAATCTCTATCAGAAGTATAGCTTCCACCATCGTTGTCCCTTCCGTCAAAGGTTCCTGCCGTACATGCGATTGATGCATGAATGGGATACCAGTCATTTGAAAGGGAAGAGACATGATCCCTTGTGTAATATGTGCCGCCTATGTTGTAGAGCGTAGGGCTCCCGTGACCTCCATGGTTAACAAACATAGGGGGAGTGCCTCCACTTGAACTTCCAGAGATACCGTCATGATACATCTGCACAGTATTACCTCCAGTGTTCGACTCGAAATCTGTGTTGATCGACCACTCGGAAGGAAGCAGGTCATGAACTGCGTCAGAGTACTGGGTGTTGTCTATTTTGTTCCTTTTCATGTCCCCTATATTGCCTGTATCATCCTGACAAATACTGTAATGCTGTTCGGTACGGTTGCCGTTTTCCCAGCTAAGTATTTTATTGATCATGGTATCCGCTTCTGTAGTATCCTGAGCCGGAATTCTTCCAACCCATACTTCCATGCCCCAGTCCGGGTTATCATCCCATTCGCCGTAGACACCGTTTCCATTATCATCCCATGTTCCATCTAGTCCAGCATAATAATAATCACTCGGTACTTCATCGGCACATCCCCCAGCAGCAGAACAATCTGCATATAAACCTCGATGAGGCAATATATCATTACCTGATTCATCAGTTGTATCTCCCGCTAATGCGACATACACCGTACCGTTATTGTTATAATAATCTTCAATGCAATTTCTGATCTTCTCTTGAGTATCATCTCCAGTGTAAGAAGATTCTATGTCGGATACAAGTTCTACGGCTGTGCTGATACCTCTATCTTCCTTCTGATCTATCAGGGTCTGAAAACTAGATTCCAACGAAGAAGTGGTTACCATCAAGTATTCAACTTCTGCCATAGTATCCTTTGATCCTGGATCGGGATAAGTATATAGATGATCGGTTTCATCTATCATATCATTTATCATCTTTCTGTCTTTCTCTAAACCACGATACAATTCATTGACCCGTTTCCCTTCCTGAAGCTCTATTTGAACATCTGCAGAGTCATAGCTCCAGACCTCTCCCTTTTTAGGATAATATTCGACCGGTTTCAGTCTGAGAGTCAGAACTCGATAACCGCGTATCTTCATTACATCGTAATCCAGCTTGGTTTCAGGATACATCGATTTTGCAAAAGTATCGTCTGTACTATCCTCTACCTCTTTCCCGAGTACTTTTACCTGCGTTTTTTCCAGTTCGATCTCTCTGTCTAGTAATTCCTTATCCTTGAATTCTGCCTCAACGTTGGTCACTTCCTTTCCATAAGGGACCAGTATTCGGGAAGAACTTACCGGTAATGGTGGAGCTCCATCCTTTACCATTGACTCGGCCCCGTCCATTTTCACTTCATAACTTTCGTCGTTTCTAAGAACTCGCGGCTCGGAAAAATCAAATCGACGGTTCAGTCGATAGGTCTGGTTATTCTTCTCTTGACTTTCGGCGGCAGGAGCTAAGCTCCCCACCGTAAAAAGAGAGATCACCAAAAAGAGGACCACAAACAGGGTAACTGTTTTTTTATCATTCATCTAAACAACCCTTCGTTATATTAACTATATCTCCGTTTAGTATATTTATATGTTCGGTTTAGGATTCTTTATTTCTTTGTGAATACAGTATTATTTTCTTTCATATCGAGCAAAAACTAACCCTCTTTAATAGAATAAGAAAATGAGAGAAAGGTGTTTTTTACCTGTTAGTTTGATTTTGCTGGTATTTCCGCCACCTATAGTTCCTCTTCAGTTTCTTTCTCCTCTCTTTATTTTTCCTCTTCGATCCTAGCTGTGAGATCCATATCCTCGTTTATCGTTATGGTTATCTGTTCATCTGTTTCATCGACGCCAGTCCATCCCACGAATTCCCAGTCCTCTTCAGCGACTGCAGTGATATTCACTTCCATACCACTTTCGTATTCATCCTGCTCAGGAACTATATCCACTGTCTCCTCTCCTTCAACGGTGATAGTTAAGTCGTAGTAATTTATCTCTTTGAAGTGAGCAGTTATGTCCTTGTCTTCATATATGGTAACAGTTATCCAACCGATCTTGTGCTTTTTGTACTCGTTAATATATTTACCAATAATCTATCGAACCGCTAGAATAACATGCTTCCTCCTCTCAACTGCGACAACTAACGATCCAATCCAAGGATCAATCCAAATCTTCCATCACTTCGTCCATCTTCTCTATCAGCCTTTCGTTTCTCACCGAGCTGGCTATGTCTCCTCTAGTTTTTTCCACCAGATTCCTAGCCATATCCTGCTTGTTCCTTATAGGAAGTAACGCATTGGGATACTCGAACTCCATCAGCATGTTCTTGATGTCTTCCATCTTACGATGTAAGGTTCTAGCTCTTTCCAAGTTTCCCTCGGCGAGTTCGTCGAGCACCATCCTTCTCAGCTCTCCAACCACGTCCGCTAGACCTAACACGTAAGAACTCGGGGTTATATCCAGTTCCTCCGGGGATTTGGGCTCCTCGTCGTTAGTCATAGACCACAAGATATGCGCCTCCGCTAGCTCTTGAAAACCGTTCCTCAAAAAGCCGGCATGGTAAAGCTCCGGATGATCTTCGACCAGGCTTTTGATCTTAGAGATCTCTTCCAAAGCTTCCTGTAAATCTTCCTGGCACTCGTTTCCTCTGTGTATGTTCTGGATAACGTTCTTCGAGATCCTCCTTATGGCTCTCGATGACTTCATCACTAACTCCCGTACGGTATCCTTATCATCGATCTGGTCGTCGATATCTTCCACTATCCGATCGAGGCCCTCTATCTCAGTCATCAGTTCTCTCCCCTTATCTTCTTCATATTATCTACCTTCCGCTGGATACTCTCCGGCTTGCCTATGTCGTGTCTCATCTGTATCTTGTCCCCTTTAACATAGTCCAAAGCACGTTCACTCGTCGCCTCTGCATCCTCTAATTCTTCCGAGTAGCCGACGACCGCCATGGCTCTGGAAGTCGTAGTATAGATCTCTCCGTCCTTCTCGTCCACGGAGGCAAAATAGAGTTGGGCCCCTTCATCCTCGATGGATCTTTCGTCCACTTCCACTTTGTGACCGCCGTTTGGATCGACTCCGTATCCCTCTGGAACTATGTACTTACACACGCTCGATTTATTCTCGAAAGATACGTCGATATCGGAGATATCGCCTTCAGCGATCTTCTTACACAGGTCAACATAATTCGTTTCTAGAAGAGGCAAGACGTTCATCGCCTCGGGATCGCCCCAGCGGCAGTTGAACTCCACTATCTTCGGTCCTTCAGCGGTCAGCATAAACTGCCCGTAAAGGACTCCTTTGTAAGGCCGACCATCCTTTTTTAACGCCTCCAGTGTCTTCTTGATTATATCCACGCTTTCATCGTAAACGGACTGATCTAAGAAGGGAAGTAGACCGTCGGCTTGAGAGTAAGAGCCCATCCCGCCTGTATTTGGCCCCTCGTCTCCTTCGAACAATCTCTTATGGTCCTGAACCAAGGGCATCGGTATCAAGTTCTCCCCGTCGGTGAAGACTTGAAGTGTGTATTCCTCACCTTTTAACCTCTCCTCGAGGACCAGTCTCGGTTTTCCACCGATCTCTTCTTCTAGAACTTTTTCGCAGTAATCGATCACTTCTTTTTTATTCTCTAGATGTTCACCCATGACCTTTACTCCTTTACCGCCTGTCAGGCCGACCGGTTTTACAGCGAGTTCTCCTTCATAATGCGAGAGGAAATCTTCTATCTCCTCCATATCATCGAACGACTCGTATTCGACTCTGCCGGGAAGACCATATCTAGATTGAAGATCTCTCATGAACTCTTTTGAAGTTTCGATCTTAGCCGCTGCCTGGTTCGGACTGGCACATCTTATCCCCTTCTCTTCTAAGGCGTCCACGATGCCCTCGCCTAAAGGCGCTTCGGGCCCAACGACCGCCATCTCGACTCCCTTCTCTTCGGCCCAGTCTACGATCTTCTCTATCTCGGAGCCGCTTTCAAGGAGATACTCCTCTGACGATCTAGCGATACCGGGATTTTTGTTGCCCATAGCTGCGTAAATCTCAGCACCGTCTTCCGCTAAAGCTTTGACTATAGTATGTTCTCTAGCTCCTCCGCCTACGGTGAGTACTTTCATGTTATCAACCGGACTAAATGATTTATGGGATATAAGGTTTATTTTCGGGATTTTCCGCCTTTACTAGGTAAAAATATTTTATAGGAAGAGTATAATTATATAAAGGCATGATTGTAGCTTCGTCACTTGCGATTGAAGCTCCCTCCTTCACATTTCAGTACTATCAGATCATCTTTGCAGTTATCTTAGGCATCCTCCTGATAGTGCTCGGGATCTTTTTCGTAAGTCGCGAGGAAAAGATTCGGGCCAAAACCATCTCTCTCGTTTCCGCCTTTTCTTTGATCGCAAGTGCGATAGTGCTCTCGATAGCTCAAGCCCGCCTCAAATCCATGTATTGGTATGAAGTCCAATTCCCAGACCATTACAAGAGCAACTACTATGCCCTGGTCACTTTGTTGTTCATCTTACTCATCGGAGGATTCATACTGACATGCTACATTCTATACAAAGATCAGGATGATTCTAAGAAAAAGAAGATAACTTCAATCCTCATGACCGCGATCCTGTTTGTAGCTATTATAGCTTCCGTTAGCTCTTCGGCTAGCGTCCCTGAGAAGGAAACAACATATCAATATGAACTCTCGTTAGGAAACATCTCCAAGGAAACTTCGTACGTCCTTTACGTCCCCACTATATATAACGCTAAAGAGGATAAGATGGGTACTGTATTCAAAGACGAAGATGTGCAGGGTGACGCAACGTTCAAGCATATCCACTCGAGCCGGGGGACCGTTTTAAAGATAAACGGAACCGGTCCACTTGAACTAGATTTCCATTACCAGGGGAGTGAAAAAGATTACGAACTTATGCTGAATGATGAGATAAGAAAT
>JAZKSH010000039.1:0-16033 GCA_036626195.1 Thermoplasmatota archaeon
ATATAATATAGGTTTATGTCAGATATTCTAGATACGAGTATCAAACCCATAGATAGAGGGTAAATCCAGAACCATATATGGCGCCACCACAAGTTCAAGAAAGTTTTTTCCCTTCCATCAAGTTCTAGAGCGTCAGCTTCGTCTTCTATCATGGGCGCGGAAACGTAAGCACCGCCCGGCATAGGCATCAGACCGAATATTGCCGGGATGGAAGCTACAACCATACGCCGATCAGGGACCAAAGCTCTCAGTTCATCTATAAGGCGCATCACCTGTTCCGAGTCCTTGTATAGAAAACCTAGAAATACTATCTGAACTATGATCGCTACAACCTCTAGAGTTTCGTATTCCATTGAGATAGTGATTACCCAACTCACCCCTTCCCTCGTAGGTTCGGTGAGAAGTAACAAAACCGTGGTAGCAGCTAAGATAGCTTTACCAAAATCTACACGTTTATGGATAAGATATGCTAAGACTGCAAATCCCGCGATGACTCCTCCAACACCGACTAAGGACATCACCACCCTCGATAGGAGGCTATGTAAAATAGTTTGGTATAGGCTACTAGTATTTCTGTTAGTAAAAATGTTATCAAGCGAAAGTATTAAATCTCCATCTAACAGTTTAAAATATATATGAGCACTATAGCCCTCTTATTAATAATCGCAGTGATTTTCGGTGGCCTAGCTATCGCCGTTTATTATTACCTCGAGAAGACTAAGGATCGCCGGCTGAGAGAGATAAGGAAAGAGAAAACCATCTCCCCTGAGGACGAAGCTTACAACAAGGTTAAAAGGGCTAAAGGGGTCACGAAGATGCTAAAACGCAAAGGAGGGGAAACAGAGGGCGCAGCGCAACTGGTGGATAGAGCCGAGGAGGCTCTTGGAGAGGGAGATCACTCTAGGGCAGAAAAATTGGCCGCTAAAGCACAGAATAGGATATCCCAAGATTCCAGTAGAGGGGAGGAAGAAGGAGGGGGCGGGAAAGTGAAGGAGGGATACACAATAGATGAATTGGATGAGATAGAATTTGAAGAGAGCAAGGAGGCTAAGAAAAGGAGGGAAGAACTAGAAAAACAGAAGGAAAAACTAGAGAGCCTGCCCGAAAACTACTTAGAATCTAAATTTGAGATGAAAAGAGTCAAAGAGATGATCGATGAAGAAGAGGACGAGGAGGCAGAAAAGTATTATGAAGAGGCGGAAAGGTGTTTTGAGGAGGAAGACTATACTGCTGCTTTAAAATATACCGTTCGTTGTAGAAAAGTTATAAGGGGTGAAGACCCAGAACTTATAGCTTTCCAGAACGAGGAAAAGAAAGAACCTTCAGATGAGGTTATGGAAAATATTCCGGAACTCGAGACGAAAAAAACAGATGAGAGTGAAGAAGTTCCTAGTGAGACAGAGAAGGTCGGTGGGACGGAAATCTATGCATCGGAAGAGAAGGCCGAGACTGAAGAAGAGGAATCGATGCCAAAAAAATTCTGTCCCGACTGCGGTTTCGAAGGTAGTGAAGACGAGAACTTCTGCCCCAAATGTGGAACGGAATTGGTCCTAAAAAACAGATGTCCTGAATGTGGTGCCGAGGCAGAGAAAGGGGACAAGTTCTGCAGTAAATGCGGAGCAGAACTACAGGAAAAGGCTCTGACCTGTCCCGACTGTGAAAAAGAAGTCGATGAGCATGATGAATTTTGTCCTAAATGCGGCGCTAAGCTCTGATGAGAAATACCGTAAAGAAATATTCAATTCTCCGAAGAATCTTCATCTAAAATACCCTTTTCCACTAGGTGATTTACTATGTCGTTAATTTCTACTGGAGATAAGTTTCCCACTCTCCTGTCTCCGTAGGGTACTTCACCTATCTTCGTCCTGAGACCGTTTTTGAGCGCATTTTTTATCTTTTTCCTCCTGTAGTTGAAAAGTTCTTTCACCACCTTGGAAAAGGCGTCTTCATATTTGAGGGGGAAAGGTGGTCTAGAAGGGACCATACGGATCACGCTTGCATCTACACTCGGAGGGGGATAAAATGCATTCCGGGGAACGTCGAACAGTATCTCTAAGTCTGCCAAGGTTGAGACCATCACAGATAGACGTGAATAATCTTCCTCGCCGGGCTCTGCGACCATCCTCTCGGCGTATTCTTTCTGATAGGTGAGAACGCCGAAACTGAAATCTTCTTTCAAGAGTCTGAAAGTGATTGGAGAAGATATGCTGAAAGGTAAATTCGAGATGACCTTACCGAAGTCGGGCAGATCTCTCTCTAACACGTCTCCCTGGATGATCTCGACATCGAACCGTGTATCAGAATAACGTCCCTCTAAATAACCAACTAGAGAAGCGTCCTTTTCTATGGCTATCGTTTTCCCTGCTTTTTTCATTATCTCATCGGTGAGAGTACCTAAACCGGGACCGATCTCTAGAACTTTATCTTTTGAGGTGAGGCCGGCGGCTTCGACTATCCTTTCAGCGATGTCGTCGTCCTGTAGAAAATTTTGACCTAAACTTTTGACCGGTCGCATCCCCAATCTTCTCAATTCCTCGGTTACATCGGCTGTCATCCTAATCTCGCTCCCAATTCCAATACGATCAACAATAGGATCAAATCTAACTTTCCTTTTTCACAACTTAGCGACCTCAATCGGTCTCCTTGATCGGACCCTATGCCACATTGTGACAAAAGCGTCCGGGTTAGGCTGAAAAGCCTCCCTCTATATGATAGTTTCTCGATAGAATCAATCGAGGGTTATATTTTCCATGACAACGACATCTTTTACCGCTTTCATCCCTTCATAGGGTAAGACCAGGCGATCCTCTGCATCGGTGGTGAAAAGACCTGGTTCTATCTGCTCGTCGGGCGTGACCAACACGTGCTTAACGTCCCCGCTCTCTGTGTTGATCACAAAATTATCTATCTTTCCCAGTATCTGTCCATCGTTGGTCATCACGGTTTTGCCTCGCAGTTCGGTTACGAACATCCTCATTTTTTACCTCCTTTTTACTCTTTAATGCAACATTATTTTATTTTACTTATCATTATCGGTATATGTCGACCCCATTAAAATCTTTCTTCTTTCTAACGCTTTTTTCCATATCTTCTTCCCATTTCTCGTACATCTCGATCACTTCTTCGTCAACCGAGGGGTTAGTCTCTCTCAAGCTTTCCATGAAGTGTTCCATCCGGACTTCGACGGACCCGTCCTTGATAGCCTTCAAACCCGCTCCTCTGCATACCGACTCGATATCGGCGCCGACGAACGATTCCGTACTATCCACAAGATGATCTAGATCGACGTTATCTGAAAGGGGTATATTCCGGGTATGCACTTCGAATATCTTTCTTCTCGCTTCTCTCCCTGGGACCGGTATAGACAGGTGATGATCGAATCTACCGGCTCTGAGTAGGGCGTCGTCTATCTTGTCGGGTCTGTTAGTGGCTGCAAGGATGATCACATCGGTTGTCCTCTCTATCCCGTCAAGACTGGTAAGCAGTTGATTTACGACCCTATCGATGGCACCGTCAGTACTAGCGTCGCCTCTCTTAGGTGCCAGCGCATCCAGCTCGTCAAAAAATACGATAGAAGGAGCTGTCTGACGGGCTTTTTTGAATACCTCTCGTATGGCTTTCTCACTTTCACCAACCCACTTAGAGAGCAATTCCGGCCCTTTGATGGAGATGAAGTTGGCTTCACTTTCGTTAGCTATGGCTTTGGCCAACAGTGTCTTCCCTGTTCCTGGAGGACCATAAAGCAGTATTCCCTTAGAAGGGTCGACCCCCATCTTGATGAACGATTCTGGATCCTCTATCGGTCTCTCCACGGAATCCCGGAGTCTCTCTTTTATCTCTTCAAGCCCCCCTACGTCTTCCCATGAAACTTGAGGTATCTCAACCATTATCTCTCTCAAACTGCTGGGTTCGATCTCACGAAGGGCCTCCGTAAAATCATTTTTTTCTACCACCATCTCCTCTAAAACGTCGCCGGGTATAGGCTCATCTAACTCTATCTCCGGTATGTAGCGTCTTAGAGAACGCATGGCCGCTTCTTTAACGAGGGATTCAAGGTCCGCTCCAGCGAAACCATGGGTCAGCTCGGCTAGATGTTTAAGATCCACGTCTTCGGCCGTCGGCATACCTCTAGTATGTATCTGGAGGATTTCTTCCCTGCCTGATAGATCCGGTAGGCCTATCTCGATCTCCCTATCGAATCTTCCGGGACGTCTCAAGGCCGGATCGACTGCATCCACTCTGTTAGTGGCACCTATTACTATGATCTCTCCGCGGTGGGTTAAGCCGTCCAATAAGGTCAATAGTTGAGCCACGACTCTCCTTTCCACCTCGCCTTTCACATCGTCCCTTTTCGGAGCGATAGAATCCAATTCGTCAACAAATATTATCGAAGGGGATTGATCCTTCGCCTCCTCGAAGATATCCCTGAGTTTTTCCTCACTCTGCCCATAATATTTTGACATTATCTCCGGGCCCTGGACTGAGAAGAAATTCGCCCCTGATTCGTTAGCCACGGCTTTGGCTATCCATGTCTTTCCGGTTCCGGGAGGCCCGTGTAGGAGTACTCCTTTTGGTGGGTCTATACTCAGTCTGTCGAACAATTTAGGGTGCCTCAACGGAAGCTCGATCATCTCTCTAACCCTTTGGAGTTCCTCTTCGAGGCCTCCTACGTCCTCGTAAGTGACCCGGGTTGTCGCCATGACTTCGCCTTCGCTCACCGGTTCCTCTTTGACCACCACCTCGGTATCTTTGGTTATTATCACCGCGTCCATTGGATTCGTGGAGATCACCATGAAAGGGACGCTACCACCCATCAACGCTATGCCCGGAACGACGATAGCATCTCCAGAGAGAACCGGCCGTTTCAAAAGCCGTTTTTTAACGTAGGAATCTATATCCTCCCCGTACTTCAACCTGTTACCCTCCTCTATGACCGGGGCTATAACGAGCTTCTTAGCTTCCTGTGTCGAGACTTTTTTCACCTCTACCTTGTCACCGATGGAGACCTTGGCGTTCTTTCTAACCAGACCATCTATCCTTATAATCTCCTCGCCTTCATCCTCCGAAGATAGTCGGAAAACTTTGGCAACAGTTTCCTTTTCACCTATTATCTTCACTACGTCCCCTACCTCTACATCCAAGTCCATACGCACTTTAGCGCCTAGTCTAGCCCTGTTGCGGCCGATATCTTCCTGAGTAGCCTCGTTCACTTTCAAGACCTTTTCGTCTGACATATGTGGTCCTGGTAGAAAAAATCCAAATAACTATAAAATATTTTGGGCGATCGATATCCTTATCGGATCGATAGAGCAAGTATGAGCTGTTCCTTTGGTTGAAATCTAGCAATATCAATGAGAAGATAACACAATGATAAAATAACCCATGTATCTATGCAGGATGAAGATGCGGCTAATATTGGACGAAAATCTGCCTTCAGAAGTGAAGGAAGAGATAATCGAGTTCCACGAACCGGATGACTTTATTGACATCGACGATGAGTTCCAAGGGATGCTGGACTTCAAGATAGTCGATATGATGGAGAAAGACGACGTGATGATCACCAGAGACAAGGAGCTGCACGAAAATTTACTAGACATCGACAGAAAAAGCGTGTATTACGACATAGAGCGGAAGAATATGGTAGAGGTACAGATCAAAACCGCCTATTACCTCAAAGGTTACGAGAGCGGGGAAGTTCATCGAGCTTTAGAGGAAAATCAGCACTTGAAGAAAGATGAAAAATCGCAGTTGAGAGAGCGTTTTGAAGAGTTGAAGGAAGAGAACGCCGAGCTGAAGTCTCAGGTCAACATCTTGGAGAGTAAGCTGGAATCGATATTGAAAAAGGCTAGGTCCGCAATGGATGAAGAGTGATTGATTTTACTTGGTAGTGTGTCTTAGAGGGAATATTCTAGGTTTTTTTCTTTGTGAATGACACCCGAGCCTTTCTTGACTTCACCGACGATATTCCCATTCACCTCTCTAGCCACATCTTCAGCGATCTCGGGAGAAACGATCATAACGAATCCCATGCCCATGTTGAAAGTTCGATACATCTCCTCGTCAGCTACGCCGCCTTCCCGCTTCAAAAAGTCGAATATGGGCTGAGGTTCGAGGGGATCATCGATGACGTAGCGGTAGTCTTCGTTTATCCTTAGAAGGTTGCGTAGACCTCCGCCGGTTATGTTAGCCATGCCCTTTATCTCGTACTTTTCTAAAGCGTTCATCACCCTCTTAGTATAGATCTTAGTGGGCTTCAAAAGTTCTTCCCCGATGACACCGAATTCGAGTTCGTCGTGATAGCTAAAATCGCTTTCATCCACTATCTTCCTTGCAAGGGTCAGGCCGTTGGAGTGGATGCCGGAGCTAGGCAGTCCTATGATCTTATCTCCACTCTCAACTTCACTGCCGTCGATGATATCTTCCTTCTTCACGCAGCCGAGTGCGGTACCGGCGATATCGAAACCGTCGATTATTTCACCAAGAGTGGCGGTCTCTCCTCCTATCAGAGTCATATTGGAGAGTTGAGCGCCCTTTTGAAGACCCTTTCCCAGTTCCTTGGTAAGCTGTGGATCCGGTTCTTCTACGGCTAAATAGTCCACGAAAGCTATAGGTTCAGCTCCCTGACATATAGTATCGTTGACGTTCATCGCGATGCAGTCTATACCTACGGTATCCCATTTTTCCATCTTGTTGGCGACGATCAGCTTGGTTCCGACGCCGTCGGTGCAGAGCGAGAGAGCGAACTCACCGAAATCGACCAGGCCAGTGAACTTGCTCTTCAAGGGCGCGCCTTTACCCTCTCTCGCGAACAGAACCGCATCGGTCAAAGCAGAGATCGCCTCTTCTTCCTCCTCGATATCTACGCCCGCGTCCTTATAAGTCAGTCCTGACATGTCTGGTGATTAGATTAGACCCTATTATAATTTACACTTCTTTCTGCCACCCTATGTAAAATTTTATATGGTAGTTGGAAGCTAAATCAACGCTCATGATCCTCCAGGAGGCATCGCCTTGTCATTGAAAGAGATCATAAAAACATCCGATTCTGAAGTGGTGGAAGAAAAGGTAGATACAGAATTCCGAGTCACTCAAGAAGGTAAAAAGCAACCTGAGACTCCCATATATTTTCCCAATTTTCCGCAAGGACCTCTCGTGACCAACCTGTGGGCGTCCCGGTCTAGGCTCGCAGATCACTTCAACATCGAAAAAGGTGAGATCATAGACGTGCTTGCTAGCGCGGTCGACGATCCTTCGGAACCGGTGAAGGTCGATAAAGGCGCCTTTGAAGAGGAGATCGAAGAAAACGTCGATCTGAAAAAACTACCGATACCAAAATATTATCCAAAGGACGGCGGGAGGTACATTACCTCTGGTATAGTTATAGCCGAATGCGACGGTATCAGGAACCTCTCCTATCACCGGATGATGCTCAGAGACGAGGAAACATTCACCATCAGGATATGTCCTAGACATCTCAAAAAGATGTACGATCGAGCCTTGAAGAAAAAAGATCATCTTGAGATCGCCGTGGTTATAGGTGTAAATCCCGCTGTTCTCTTGGCGGCTTCGACTTCTATCGATTACGGTATCGATGAGTTGAGGGTGGCGAACTCTTTACGTGAAAAAACTTTAGGAAAAAAAGTGGAACTCACAGAATTAGATAACGGTCTTTTGGTTCCAGCAGAGGCGGAATACGCCCTGCAGGGAAGGATAACCTCCCAGAAAGACAAAGAAGGACCTTTTGTGGATATCACCGGAACCTACGACAGAATGAGAGAGCAACCTATAGTGGAGATAGACAGAGTTTGTAGAAGAAAAGACGCGGTCTTTCATGGACTTCTCCCCGGTGGAAACGAGCATTTCCTCCTGATGGGGTTACCGAGAGAATCGGTCCTGAAGAGGGAATTGAATAAGGTTGCAGAAGTCAAAGATGTGAGATTGACCGAAGGGGGATGCAGCTGGCTCCACGGTGTGATATCGGTCGAAAGCGAAGTGGAGAAATCGGACGTTGAGGACATAATCGAAAATGCCTTCAAAGCTCACGGTTCGATGAAAAAAGTGACAGTGGTCGACGGCGACATCGACATCTACGACGATAAAGAGATAGAATGGGCTGTAGCGACGCGTTTTCAGCCTGATGAGGACATCTACGTGTTCAAAGAGGAGAAAGGAAGTTCACTAGATCCCAGCGCACCCGACTTAACAGCGAAGTGGGGATTGAACGCTACAAGACCTTGGGAGAGCGAGGATTTCAAGAAAGCTGAACTGTAGGGTTGAATATGTCAGAGAACGATGATGAAAACAACGAGGTCCAATACCCTTATGAATTCGACGAAGATAAGAGAAAGAAGGCTGAACTCTATTCTAAACAAAAATTCTATACAGGGATATTCCAAGGCGTCGTTCTATACCTGCTCTTCCTATCTCTGATCTACTTTACTGAGTTTTCCTATCATCTAGAATTCTGGATCGAAGGACTCGCTTCAGGTACGGCTCTAGCGAACCGGTGGGTCATATCAGCTCTTTTCGTACTCATCTTTTCCTCGCTGCTCTATATCATCTCGCTGCCCGTTTCCTACTACTCCGGTTTCGTGCTGGAACACAGGTACGATCTGAGCAACGAGTCGTTGGGGGAGTGGGCTAAGGACCAGGTGAAGTCGTTCTCTATCTCGCTTATTTTCATGGTCCCAATCATACTAGGGCTATTCTTCTTAGGTTACACTTTTCCGAAGGTCTGGTGGCTGTACGCCGGCATCCTGCTTTTCGCGATATCCGGGATACTTTCAAACATATCTCACCTAGTCATATTGCCGCTGTTCTACGACCTTGAAGAATTGGAGGACGAGGAGCTTACGGAAAGGCTGGTCGAGATGGCGGAAGAACACGGCGTAGCTAAGCTGGAAAAGGTGGTCGTGGTCAAAGCCGGAGAAAAGACTGAGAAAGCCAACGCCGGATTCGCCGGCATGGGAAAAACCAAGAGGTTACTGCTCTTCGATACGCTCCTGGAAAAGTTTCATCCGAATGAGATAGAGAGCGTGGTCGCTCACGAGATGGGGCACTATGTGAACAAGGATACCATCAGATTCATGGCGATCAGCGCCCTGTTGATCTTTCCTATATTTTACTTGACCAGTCTTATCTTCACTCACTATGCTAGCTTCGAGAACATCTATCACCTGCCTCTCTTCCTGCTGATACTTTACGGACTGTATTCCGTTATAGATCCCGTGACCAACGCTTACAGCCGTCGTCGGGAGAAAAGTGCGGACGATTTTGCTAACAGTACCGTAAATGACCCGGAAGCGACGATCTCAGCGTTCAAAAGACTCTCGGATATAGACCTTGCGGAGACCGACCCATCAAGGATAGTTGAGATATTCTTCTACAGCCATCCTCCTCCAAAGAAGAGGATAGAGAGAACTAAAACTTATTCTAAAAAGGAGAAAATGAACAAAAACGATAAATAGCAATTCATTTTAAGACAACACTGAAAGACGCAGACCCGACTTAGCTCAGCTTGGCAAGAGCGGGTGACTGTAGTTGGTATTTATACTCGGCCCTTTTTGGGTCCTATCACCCGCGGAAATCACCATGCCCCCGGTTCAAATCCGGGAGTCGGGACTATTCATTTCATTCATAGTCCCTCCTACCTCCGCGGAATCATAGATTCCACTATTCCCTCAAAAGCTCCGCTTTCTGCGGGAATCCGGGAGGAATAAATTTCACATTTATGACTCAGAGGAATTTTTAATTCCTCGCAGTCGGGACTTTCTTTTTTACTGATTACTCTGGTCATTCTCCTTCGACTTTTTCTTTGACCAATAAATCAGCGTGGTTATCATACCCGCGCCGAGCAGGTGATATGATTGAAAACCGCTGATAAAGTCAAATCCATCGCTATCGCTGAGGATAACCTTTCCACTCTTATCCATCTCGAGTGTCTCGAATTCTTCCCCCCATTCATCGAGTGTTCCCTCAGAATAGGTGAGGAACATGTAGAAATTCTTCAAGTGACTTTCTCCGTCGGTGACCCCTCCATCGTCTGTCCAGGCGGTAATTCTCAAGGCGTCTCTGCCGAAGAACTGATCATTGACTGGATCTATGTTCACCCAGCCTGTATCACCGTCGTTAGTAACAAAATTCAAACGTATCCAGCCGTGGCCGCCCCAATCATCTCTAACCCTGTCGTATAGAATGCCGAGCTCTATCCATGCCGGTATGCCCACCGCTCTCGCCATTGATATGTAGAGGAAAGACTGTTCGTCACAGTCGCCCGCTCCCTCTTCATATGTCCAGATGGCGTGTTTGGGCCTGTTATCTCCCTGGATGACGTCTCGCCTGTACTTCACGTTACGGTTCAGCCAGTCGTACAAAGCCCTTGCTTTGTCATAGAGGTTATTCTCCCCCTCTACGATCTCTTCAGCCTTCTCCTCTAGGACGGGATGGCCAGGCTGTATCATCCAGTCATTTTCACCGTCTCCGTCCCTATCTGTCTCGAGCTGCCATTGGTTCTTATTATACTTCTCTTTCAGATCTTCGTCTATATCATCAACTCTTCCAGAATTTTCCGAGGAGTATCCCCAGTTCATTGTTCTTGTAGAAACGCTGTAAGTTACGGAGAAAGTTTCGCTTATTTGACTCCCACGAGACGTAGAGCCCAATTCGTCATCCCATCTCATCCAGTCCTTTCCGTACTTCTCTATATGTTCCGGGGTAGGGTCTCCATCCACTTCGTGGACCTCCTGCACATCATTATCAATAGATTCCGGTATGGGTAGATCTATGGTGTAGTTTATCCTATCACGGGTGGTCAAAGTTATATCACGCCGGAGCACGTATTCAGCCTCTTCGGGGTAGACTCTTCCTCCTTCCCAGGGGAAGGATAACCCGTCCAAAAGAGGAGAAAAAAAGATCGCAACTATTAGTATAAAAACAAGGAGCAATACTAACGCGGTCCTAAGACCTGATGATTTTCTTTTCTTCCCACCTTTGCTTTTTTTAGAAGTTGGTTTCTTATTGACTTGATAGCTGCTCCCGGTTTTTTTGCCTTTGTCCCTATACTTCTTTTTCATCTATTCTTACATCACGAGTCGATATATATTAAATTGGGGACTAAATTGCAAGATTTAGTCCACCGTAAGATGTTTTCTCAATTCTTCCGGTATACTCGCCGGCAGTAACTCGTTGTAGACATAGAACATCAACACCGAACAGTATATAGCTCCGATAATCAGGACGGCAAAGGTGCCCTCCAGCCCGAACCGGAAAGACCAAACTAAAGTCATGAGCAGTCCATGCACTCCGCTGACAATGAAGGCTTTGCCAAGATAATTCCAAAAATCACCCTGATAACTACCATAACCTATGATAGCTCCTGTTCCACCATTGACAAGTGTGTAGTTGTAAGAGATCAAAAATACGAATAAAACCGTCTGAAAGTCGAGTAAAGTTCCCTCTTCCAAAAATGCTAAGGCGGCAGCATATGAATAAACGAAAACCACCATCGCCCCGATACCCGTTCCGAGACCTAGCCCGTAAAAGGTACTGTCGTGGTTCAACCTGAAGGGTTTCTGTAACAGGATGAAGAACTTCACCACTTCTATCTGTGCTATGACGATCAACACCATCAAAAAGTCGGCGAGGGAGAAATACAAGGAAACAAAGCCCAACACCATCCCGAGACCCAGTCCGATTATGATCATGAAAAAGGCCTTATTGTCTTTAAAGCATCCCTCGAACTTCCCAAGAACAAAATAGAGGATTACCACCGCGGGAATGAAACTCACAAGTCCAAGTATCGTGAAAGGATCCATAAGCTTTATTCGTTATCTAAAATCAGAGAGGGATGGTTTCTAAAGTATGATATTCTGGACCACTCTTTTTCAGTATGCTCTTTTTGAGAGTCAATCCTTTGACCTCAAAGGTCGTGAAGTGCTCGTCCTCGTACTTCTCTATCACTTCTCTCAATTTTTCTTTATTTTTTCCTCCTTTGACTCTCGCCACAGTGATATGGGGGGAGAACTCCCTGTCGTCTCTTTCGAAGCCTAGAGGCACTAACTCTTCTTCGACCCTGTGGGCCATGTCTGTCATAAATGGTATATCCTCATCCTCCGTAGCTCCTGCGTGAGGGGCGTCGGGAGCCGCTTCAGAACCCATCCAAACGACTTTCATGAATCCAAGATGAGGAAAGGCTCCAGTGCCGCTCACTTCCAACTTGAAAGGATCAAAATCTTCCAGTGCGAACTCCGTCTTCTCGATTATATCTTCGGTTTGCTCTTCTTCCGTATCCCCTAGGAATTTTACTGTCATGTGAAGGTGGTTGGGATTCACCATATTAAGAGGTGCCCGAGTTCTCTCCAGTTCATCCATGAACTCATGGATCTTGTCCGTTGGCTCAACATCTATCGAAATGAATCCTCGGAATGTCATGGTTCCTCATGCAACAGGACTTTCTTAATTCTTTCGGAGATTCGCATAGTGTTATCGAAATAAAGATCTTTTTAGATAAAAAACTATATCCGCTTGAAAACCATCGAAGTAGGATTTAAAATATCTACATCTTCTCTTCCCATTCTTTTCTTGTTTTTTCGTCGGTTTTTATCTTGCTCTTTCTTTCTTCAATCCGCGGACCAATCAGGGAAAGGATTAGGGCAAATGAATAAACTCCGAACACAGAGAACATTATTACTACCCCGGGGATGGACCCGAGTCCAGCCCTATGTAGCAATACTCCAAAATCAGAAGATGGAAAAGGGTGCATCGCCAATTTTCCAGACCAAAGGATTATCACTACCGTGTATAACCAGACATACACTCTCCTCAACCTGTGAGATACGGCAACCCAAAGTTGAATTTTAAAATGAGGGTCTTTCAGATCCTCCGCTAAAGTTTTCATCCATTCTCGGCTAGATACATCTTCTTCGGGATTCAATGCTTTAGCTATGAAATTCTCTTCGAGAACTCTGATCCTACTAGCCCATACGTTGTAGAACCTATAACGTCTAGCCTCGATTATCAAAAGTATAGAGATAAAGAGGAGCGAAAACAGCAGGAGTTCATCAGGCCTTGAACTAACACTAAAAGTCCAAGTTATCAGAGCAGACAAGATCAAGATAGCCCAGTTGGTGGTACGGTCCAATCTAGTACGCCAGGTGTAAGCCCGCTGTACTTCCCCTCGGTAGAAGTCAGTTACGATAGAGGTGAACTCCCCTATATCCTGTTGGTCTACAAATTCTTCAGGATCGTGTTTTTTCATATATCTAGTTCACCTTTTAACCTTGTTCACTTCTTTAACCTTATATAAATATTCACCAAGTCGATTGGTGGGCATCGCCTATTATCTTTTCTATTTTCCCTATATCTTCTTTTTTCATCAAGTCGATCATCTCGTCTGATATCTTCTCGACAGCATCTTTCCCGCGATGATGCAGCGCGGAACCCATCTGAATAGCCGACGCTCCTGCAAGAACGTACTCTAAAGCGTCCCGTCCGGCGGTCACTCCTCCACAGCCGATTATCGGTATGTCCACCGCCTCGTAGACCTCGTACACGCACCTCAATCCTATAGGTTTTATTCCCTTACCGCTGTAACCTCCGATCTGGTTCCCCAAGATAGGACTTCTAGTTTCAAAGTTTATGGCCATAGCTCTCACTGTGTTTATACAGACGATGCCGTCGGCTCCGCTGTCTTCAACAGCTTTCGCCCTCTCGTCGATCTCTGTCGACGGCGGTAACTTTGCCAAAAGCGGTCTGCTTATGGAACTTTTGACTTCCCTGATGACTTCAGCCATCAGTTCTTGATCGGAAGCTATCGACGCGCCGTATCCTTCAGCGTGCGGACAGCTGAGATTCAGTTCGACCGCGTCGGCACCGTTCTGGGTCATCTTTTCGGCTAGGGTGACAAAATCATCGGTGTTCGATGCAAAGACGCTGCCTATCACAGGCGTGTCCTTCAGCCGCGAATCCAGTTCTTTCAACTCCTCTGCATAAGAATCGATGCCGGGGTTCGGAAGTCCCATGGCGTTCAAAAGGCCGGTCTCCAGTTCCACCACCGTTGGATTGGGATGGCCCTCGCGAGGTTCTATCCCTACTGATTTAGTGACCACGCCTCCCATGCCTTTACGGACGAGCCGCTCCATCGACCCTGCGGTTTGATCGAGTACACCCGAAGCAAGGATCAAAGGCGGTTCAAATCTCAACCCAAGGAATTCAGAGGGCAGTTCCATCATGTACCCTAATCGAGTGGTTAAAAATAACGTTTTGGTATAACTTTAGAAACTTTGTCCTCGAAAGACCCATAAACAAACGATAAAATTAAATGCCGCGCAGGAATATGGATAAAACGATATAACATGTTCAAGGACACGATACCCGGTCTAGATGGGATCTTCAAAACGGACACTGAATCACCCAAGGTGGTTCTGGTCACCGGCCCGCCCGGTTCATTAAAAACGAGTTTCTGTTATGACATCATGACAAAATTCCTAGCAGAGAGGAACGATTTCGGCGTTTATCTTACCCTGGAAGAGGAAAAGAAAAGCCAGATCAAGAATATGGAAGACCTTGGTGTTGACCTAGTGAACAACATACACATATCAGATCTTACCGATCTGAGGGAGATCGATGAGATAATAGAAGAAGATGAAGATACGGATTATGTCGAGTTCATAGAGGATCTTTTGAAAAACTTCAGGAACGAGAAAGGAGACGATTTCACCATCTTCGCCATAGATTCTCTAGGGGCGCTCTATTCTTTGATGGAGGACACGGAGAACATAAGGAAAAGGATGTTCTCCTTCTTCAAACTCCTTCGAGACCTCAACTTGTACTGTTTCGTGGTGATGGAAAGATCACCCGGTGGAGAAGCAAATCTACTTGGTGATGAAGGTTTCTTAGTCGACGGTGTAATCAACCTCGGTATCGACAGAAAAAGCGGAAAACTCACCCGCTATATCCAGGTGGAGAAGATGAGAGCGTGTAATCATAGCATGGAAAAACACGCTTTAGAAGTAGGGAAAAACGGGCTCAACGTTCTAGGACCTCTATTCGAATAAAATTTAGCCGTAAGTTACTTAAATTAGTATATAATATCCTCTTACCGTGTTATATATCGAGTGAAATCCTAAGGAGGTATCACAGTGGCAGAAAATGAAGATGACGACTCCGTATTATCTGAGATGGAAGGTTACGTTGAAAAATTGAAAAAGAGAGAAGGAAAATTAGATGAGAGGGAGAACGGTCTAGAAGAGAGGGAAAAAGAGCTTGAAGACAAAGAAGAACAACTCAAAGAAAAGGAGGAGGAACTATCTCAAAAAACTAGTGAAATTGAAGAGATGAAAGAAAAATTACAAAGGCAAAGGGGCAAGATCAAAGGGGTGAGAGAAAAAATCGATTCCGAAAGAGAGGAAGTGAAGGATCTCAAAGAAGAACTCACCAGTGAATTGGATGAGGTCGAAAGGAAGAAAAAAGAATTGAGTGAAAAACGGGAAAGTCTCGTTGAAAGAGAAGAATCGATCCTAGAAAAAGAGGATGAATTGGATAAACGAGAGAATGAGATCGTCGAGGAAGAAGAAAAAGTTTTAGAGGGGAGAAAAGAGACACTACACACTTTATCGGAACTGCAGTCCACTCTGGAAAGTAGTTTAGAGGACAGCAGGGCGGTAGTGAAAAAAGAGAGAGATTTGCTGAACTTGGACCAAGAATTGGCAGAGAAGAGAGGACAACTGATGGAAACTCACCGGGATATGCTGGAAAAGCATGACCAACTCGTGGAAGAGGATATAGACATACCGAGGATAGATATAGATATGCCGGAAAGGAAGGAACTTCCAGAAGAGAGCGTTGAAGAGCCGAGCGAGACGGTAAGTGAAACTGAAGAAGTCGAAGAGGAAGTCGAGGAAGAAGCCGAAGAGGTCGAAGAAGAACCTGAGGAAGTCGAAGAAGAAACTGAAGAGGTTGAAGAAGAAGTCGAAGAAGAAACCGAAGAGGTCGAAGAAGAACCTGAGGAAACAGTCGAAGAAGGGGAGGAAGAAAA
>JAZKSH010000040.1:0-15819 GCA_036626195.1 Thermoplasmatota archaeon
CTTCTTGGTCAGGTCTATACAGGGTTGGCCTTCCTGGACTTCTATACAGCTATAATCCCCGTCATAAACCGGGGCGCCGGACAACGATTCGGCTTCTACTGAGGCCTTATTACAGAGTAAACCAGTTCCATTTACAGTCGCATTGAATTCGATCGACCAGTCCTCACCGGATTTGAGAACGTTATCAAACTCCCAGATGATATTATCACCGGATACATCTGGCGGGACCCAAATTCCCGGTGGGTGATAAGAAAGGGTGGCATTGTACTCAAGGTCGGGGTGCAATGTGTCTTCGACTTTTACATCCTCTAAGTCCACTGGGCCGCAGTTGTTGATTGTAATGTTGTATCTCACATCAGTCCCGGGAGATACACCGCTGAGATAGTTGACCCACGAACTTCCATCCCATACTTTCTTGGTGAGGTTTATACACGGCTTTTGTTGACTTCCGTTGATGACGAATGCCATATGATAGTTCATTTCTCCCCAACGAGACCCATCGGTTTGACGATAATGAGCGCCATCCCCATACAAATAATCGGTTGAAGTGGTCCTCCATCCCCAGTTGGTCTGCTGAGGGCTGGATACGTTCGCCCCGATGATCAACCAGTATTTCTCCCCCCTCGTCTGAATATAGGGATCGTTGATATTCTCTATATTGTATTGAAAATACTGTTCCTCTAGGCCCACACCTGGTGGAGCAAATGGATTGTGCCAACTCGCGTTACCAACGAACGGCCCGGTGACATTGAATTCACTTTGCTCAAAGGTTCGGGTCCAAACAAGATTGTCAGGTGTATCTTTAGCTATCTTTATCTCAAAATTATCGATCGAACTAGCAGAGTCGTTACGCCAGGCACCCCAAAAATGGATCTCTGAGACCGGACCAGTAGAGCTACATTTCCAGTCATCCGCTATATAACCGTTCGGTGTGTTGGTTGTATTTATAGATGCGTATACATCTTTACCCTTTTCATCTGGAAGTTGGGGATAATGCATCTTATGACCATCACCTTCTTCCCAATCGGCCGTTCCAGTGCCAGCTAGAACAACAAAACTTGCGTTTATAAACATTATACAAACTATCGCCCCTATCAATTCCTTTTTCATCCTTTACCTCCTAATATCCTACTTCTTAAGTTAAATTGTTTCCTATATATATATATTTTAGGGTTGTGTAAAAGAGTCAAATTTTTAGTGAGGAATAATATTGGATAGATATATGTTATATGTTTTTGGTTTTAAGAAATAAATCAAACAACATATATTTCTAAACACGGGTTACCATATAAGATTGGTTGTTTTTAGGAAGAGGGTTGCGAGTTCACTAAAAATTTAATGGTGTGAAAGATGAGAAAATTATAATTAATCCTTAAAGTATGCAGTATCAAGATGAATGGCGATGTAATGAAAAGGAAGGTGAACCTTTTAGGTGCTCCAGAGGTCGGTAAAACCTCACTCATCCTCAGATATGTGAAGAATGTTTTCGGAGATGAATATCTCAAAACCATTGGTACAAATACCTATACCAAGTCTGTCCCTTTTGAGGAAGGTAAAGTTAAATTGATAATTCAGGACATTATGGGGGAGGTCAAGTTTACGTCCGTACAAGAGGGCGCCTTAAAAGGATCTACAGGGGCTATCGCCGTTGCTGACATAACTAGACCTGAGAGTCTAGACAGCCTACTGAACGACTGGGTTCCCAAGTATGAGAGGATATCTGATGAAGACAACCCTATATTGTTAGCGGTAAATAAGTTTGATTTAGATGAGAAAAAGATAACAGCGGAGCGTCTAGAGGATGTTTACTCCATGTTCGAACATGTAATCTTTACTTCCGCTAAGACCGGGAGGAATGTGGAATATCTCTTCAAAGAATTAGCGTCTAGCGTATCTCACAATCTCCAGCTATCGGTGAAGGATATTGAGGATATCATATCAACTAAGGAACTGAGTGATCCTAAAGAAGTCTTAGATGCGCTACTATCGATATCTTCAAATGTTGGAGATATGCCGTATGATATTCGAGAAGACCTGTTGGAGGAAAGCGGCATCAACAAGTTCGACCTAGAAGAGAATATTTCCAGTATAGAGGAGGAAAACGTGTTAAAATTTGCCAATACATTGATGGACTGGTACGACGAAGAAGGCGAAGAAAGAGGGGAAATATTGTTAGACAAAGTCTTGGAGAAGTATAAGCATCAGGATAATAACACCAGTATTCTTGATAGATAGAATAGTTTAATCAACGCTCAATTAACTTTCTATCTCAAAAAAACTCAATCTTCGAAAAGTTCCCTGTACTTTTTCCAGTACCAGCTCATCTTACCCAGGTTATCTTCTCTCCGCCCTGACTCGGCCCTAGTCAAGTGATTTAACATGGTTGAAACTTTTTCATGAGGAATATCCTTAAATCTTTCTTCAGCCTCTTCGACTTCATCTCTGATCCTATCGTCCAGCTTGCACGACAAACTCTTTTTTATCTTTCCGATCTCTTCCTTCACTTCGTCGATTTCCTCCATCTCACGGGCATCGCTCAGCATTCCTTTTTCTTTCTCTAAATCGAGGTCAAAGCTTTCTATATCTTCTATGATCGGAGAAACTGTCAAAATTCGTCTTTCTATTTCGGATCTGCTTTCTTTCAGCGATCGAAGGAGGTCAGAAGTCCTCAATAATAGTTCCAATGCCGCTTTATACTCTCCGCTCTGCCATAACCCTTCTATCTCATCTATAAACCTCCGAACTCTTTCCTCGCCGACCTCAATATCGGAACTGTCGATCCTCTCCTGTAACGACCCTATTTCATCCTCCAATTCACTATCCAATTTATCTAAGAGATCTTTCTTGCCTTCAGATAATGTCTTGAAGGCCTCCTCGTAGGCTTTAGATTTTACCTTCGAGATCGCCTCTTTAAAATACTGCTTGTCTATCTGCATCTCTATACCGCTCTTTTCAACATGGGCCTGCATTTCTTTCATATCCTTTATCTTTCCTTTGATCTCCTTAGGCTTGTTTCGATCTCCTTTTTCCTCCTTTTCAAGGTCCTCCAACTCTTTGATTAGTCCTTCTAAATTTTTCTTCACTGCCCCATAAATCCCTATCTTCGTAGCTCTCCTATATCTTTCGAGTTCATTTTCATAGTTTTTTTCGTCTTTTATAAGTCTCTTCTCAGCCAATTCGGCGAGCTTTTTCTCTACCTCATCACACACGTCAAGAATCTCTTCTAGGTCGTCAGCCGCTTTGATGGCCTCCTCCGCAAAATCCTTAGCCTCTTGATAATTGCCCTCCTTTTTTGCTTGATTAGATTTCTTGACCAATCTTTTGAGGTTGCCTAAACCCAATTCGCTCCCTCGAAGATTCGCCAATCTCTCTTTGGCTTCATCCAACGCCTCTTCCGCTAGTTTCTCAATATCTTTTTCCTCCTCTTCAAATACGACGCCGCAGTTATCGCAGGAGGTGTCATCCTCGCCCACCTCAGCACCACAATTGGGACATTCATAGCCGACAGACTCTTCTTCCACCTCTTCCTCTCCAGCCTCTGTCATCTCCATGACCTTATCTACATCTTCTTTCAGTTTTTCACCTTTCTTTATAGCGCCTTCCATATCCCCGCTCTCGAATTCTTCTTTCAATTCCTCTAGATTATCGCGGTATTCTTCCAATTCATCGTCACCTTCTTCCTCGATCTTATTTTCGATCTCCGAAACGATCGGTACAAATTTCAACGAGGCTTTTTCTTTTTGCCTCAAGTCCTTCAACCTGTCAAGACTCTCTTCTTTATCCCTTTCCGAAATATCTTCTTCGATCTCTTCGAGCTCCTCTTCGAGATCTGTAAGTTCGATTCCTTTCTCTTTACCTTTTTCAAGGACGTCCTCTAGATCATCCATGAGCTCAGATAGCTTTCCTGCATCCTCTTCTCTTTCTCCCTCTATCAGCTCTTCGAGTTCTTCCATCTTCCCTTTAAGTTCGTCTACATCTTTGGGTTCTTCTTCTCCTTCTTCTACCTCCTCTTCTACATCTTTATCTTCTCTCGCTTCGGGTTCCTCCTCGGAGAGTGATCTTTCGAGTTCTTCCATCTCTCCTATGAGGTCATCCATCTCCTCCCCCACCTCTTCAGCTTCTTCAAGATCATGGATCAAACTCCGTGTCTTTTCTACCAAGTCAAGATTTTCAAAGTCTTCACTATCCCTGCGGATATCACCTTCTAGTGCATTTATTATCGAATCAAAGATATTTTCTATAGCATCATTTAGAAGCCTTTCAGTCTCCTCGATATCACCAACTTTTAATTCACCTCTAGCCTGGCTGACCAGCTGATAGCTCTCCCTCGTATCTATCTCCAATTCTTCTGCCCGGAATATCAAATTATAAATGCCGGTCATTTTTTTCTCTACAGCTCCCTCAATCTTTTTTGCTCCTCTCTCATCTTTTCCCTGAAGATCGCTTCCACCCGCAGGAGAGCTGCTTAGATCTAATATCGGCTCCGAGTCACCTTCTTGGGAAACCGTTTTTGATCCTTCTGATCCTTTTATTTCAAATTCAGTTTCCAATCTATTGGAATTGTCTCTACTGATATATCCTAGATCAACAGCTAAAAGAAATATACCCTTTTTCTCCGAGTTCAAATCCTGGATATCCTGCAGCGTCTCTAAGATGTCATCAAATTCAAGATGGGAAAGTAGAAACTCTATGCCGTGCAGTATGACTATACCCTGTTTCGTCTCCAAAAAAGCTTTTGAGATCTCGACCATCTCATCACTGAGATTTTCAGGTTTGATCGTTTTCACTTTCTCCGTTCTATCCGCCGTACTCAGCCACAGTACCGGAGAATTGAGGTCAGGGTATCTTTCTTTTAATTTTGAGGGGAACCTTCTTGTAAAGCATAAACCGGGCATACCTTCCTCTACTGCATTGAGGAATATATCGAAAGCTTTCTGAGCATATCCTGTATCATCAGGTATAAGATATGATTTACCTGGTTCCAAGTTTTCTAATTCAACGCCTTCCTTTTTTTCCTGGCTTTCAAAAAGTTCACCTTCTATCTCTTTTTCAGACTTGACCACTTCATAATGATCCTCTCTGATCCTAGCTATAGGATATTCGTCCGTAAGACCCGATACAACCCCCGCTACGTAACCTGCTAGAAAGTGATCATCATCGATATTGGACTCCTGTGGTCTTATCCTTATCGCATCGTCGATATCCACGTCGACCTCTGTTATCCCTGAAGGTATAGCTGACAAAACGGTCTTAGCTTCCAACTCGTCGATATCGCTCTTTTCTCCACTCATCTCTAAGGTTTCTTTACCCCATTTGAACCCGAGATGATAGATAGCAAAATTTACTTCGTCTTTACTAACCATCTGCTCTATATTCCTCCTCAAGTGGGGGATGATCTTTTTAGGCAAAGACGTGAGGTCGGTCATTCTATATCACTCTCCGATGATGATTTTCTGTCTTCTGAATCCATATTCAACATTCTCCTCAGTTTTACACTCATGGCCCCTACGCTCCTGAATATTTTCTTTTTGAAATTCATCGCGATCGTTGCTGTATATCGGTCGTAGAATTTCTGTTCTACACGGCCTTCCTCTCCCAAAAGTAAGGGCTTCACCGATCTTTGAGCCATGATATAAAAACAAAGAAACAAACCATATAAAAAAGTATGTTTTCCTTAGGTCTCTTATCCGATATATCACCGCAAAAAATTGCTATAGTTCGACTGACAATATCCATTATCCATTTATCGCAACGGCTTAAGTAATAGAGTAAAAGGAACGAGACTTCTCAGGGTTATTTTGAGTACGATCATATGATTTTAAACTGATTTAAATATAGCGAGAGATCATAAAGGGCGACAGAACTGGTAGAGGATAGGGGATGATATGAAACTAAAGAGATTTATCTCGAGAGATCCTTTATCGGGGTATTTGATAAGGATCGTGTAGAGGGGTCTAGTGTATTATCTCAGCGTGCTCCTCGAAGGGCATCACCGATAGGTGTGGCATCATCTCTTTGAAGCCTTCCCTTATCTCTTCGATATCGTGGAACTTCTCGTGGCTCTCCCTGCTGTCCCAGTAAGTTATCATTATGTATTTCGTCGGGTTGATCTCTATCTCTTCGCGTTCTCCCCGTAACATCGATCCACCGTACGCCACGTCTGTCGCCTTCACCACTTTTGTTCCTATGAAACCTTCCTTGTCCATGGTGAACTCACAGAGATCTTCCATCATCTGTTCCACCTTTTCCTCATGTCCCGGTTTGACTGACAGGTAGTTCAGCGCGCTGACCATCGGTTTTCCGACCCACTCGTGATCATCGAATTCATCCACGGGTAACTCTTCGGCATCTACCTCTTTATCCTCTAGAAAGTCCATAGCCATCTCTGTCCTCTTTCTTCTGGGTCCACAGTAGACCTTTATCGATTTGTCCTTCAAGAAGTCGAGGTAAAATCCCAGGTCCCAAACGGGGATGTTCAAAGCTCCCTCTATATGGTTCATATAATACTCTTCTCTCGTTTTCACATCTATTATCAAGCTCATCTTTTCACCCTATCGTCTTTAAACAATACGGTTAAGATATAAGTAATTACCCGTCCCAATTTCGCGCGTCACTTCAAAATCCGAAAGTCTCTAGAAGATACATCACCGCTGCTAGGATGATCGAGAAAGCCAGTATCACCCACCATGCACTTACGCCCAACAGGTCGGGTATGGTTACAGGTCCTTTGTCACTATCGGACATGAAATCTGAGATGTGAGGATAAACTGAAGCGAATATGCCCGCTCCTACCAGCATGCCTATGACTCCAAAGATCGCGTGTACCGCCCCGGTGCCCATCGCACCAGCAGCGGTACCCGGACATAAACCTAAAATCGCGAATCCGGCACCGAATATAAGGCCGCCGATGATTATGGGTTTCAACTGGCAGGGCTTCGGTTGAAGTTTTGGAGAGAAGTATCTTACTATGAGATGGACTCCGATCATGCCGGTGATTATCGCCGTGAATATTATCTTCAGAACCCTGAAATCCTTCAGTAACAGCTGGTTCACGATTATATCGAAATCCGTCGCTCCTCCTTTATCTAAGAGAAAACCAAAACCTATGCCTATCAGGAAACCGAGAAGAAGCTGCTTTTTCTTTCCGTTATAAAGTTCCTCCAGCATCTAGATCCCCCCGTAGATGAGCAGAGCTGTCAGTATTCCGCCGACGAAGAAGAACAAGAAGGCCAACCAGCTACCTAAAGATAATTGGGATGTTCCGCTTATCCCGTGACCGCTGGTGCATCCACCGGCCATCCGCGCGCCGAAACCGAGAAGTAATCCGCCGATGAAAGCGCCCACGAGCCTTAAGATCGGACTTGAGCCGAAGGTGCTCTCCCAGACCGCCGGGACCACTTCGATCCTGAAGCTTCCTGATAGGATAGACGAGATCAACGCTCCTATCACCACACCTAAGACGAGCATCCATTCCCAGTCTATCTTGGGCACGAATTTCTTGTAGTACGGTTTATCTTCTACCTCTTTTCCGCCGACCAGCTTTTCTAACATGCCGAAGCTGCGCGCGTACGCCGTAGAACATCCTATTGCCTTGTTGGAAAGCAGGAATCCCACCCATACCAACACTCCGATCCCAAATCCCACCAAATAAGGGGACCATAACTCGGAACTGAGTGGATTCATAAGGCTCATACAGCTATAGGGTTCAATGTATATCAGCTTTTTCTCTGTTACGACGTCGTCTCGAGATATCTTTTCGTATAAGTCTTCTATCGATCAAAAGTCATAGTTCTCAATGGGAAAATAGGTTTTACGAAGCTGATGCATCCTCAGCTGTCGATCCATTTCGCCTTTTTCATGCCCTCCTTAGCCTTCCTGAAGAAGTAATAGTACAACAGAGATCCAAGGACGTAGCAGACCATCGTGATGTAGAATGGGAAGATATAGGCCTTCCTCGCGATGGCGTATCCTCCTCCAAGTACCCCGCCTCCTCTAGATAATCTTCTAGCGAAGTAATTCCAGCCGCTGACAGTACCTCTCTCCGATTCAGGCGTTACTTCCATCATGAAGTTGTTGAAAGCCGGATGATTCATATTCATTAAAGAAGTCCTCATGACATAGGCCGTCCCTACGCCTATGGGACTCCTCAATATAGTCATCAGAGCCAGGAAAGGAACCGAGAGGAGTTGAGTCACGATGACGGATCTTACCTTTCCGATCCTGCTCACCAGGATGGGCAGTAAGAACACCGAGACACCCATGCTCGATCTACCGATAGCCATGAGAACACCTATCTGGAATCTGCTCATCCCGATGAACTGGTCGAAGAAAACGTTGAAGTACTGGACTATCAGTCCCGCTCCGAAACCGATCAGAACGGAGTTCACCAGCAATTTCTTCACCAGTGTTGGGTCTTTCAACTTTATCCAATTTTTTAAAGAGGTCAGGTGTTTCCTGTCCACGTATTCCCTCTCCTCCACGATCTTCAGCAGAGGTATCAGTGAAACAGCGATAAATAAAACCGTGATGAGCATCGCCAGCCTGTTCTGGACCGCCGGGATTCCGACACCACCGTAGTAGAGGAAGAGCGCGGGTAAGATGCCCGCGAGTACTCTTCCACCGACACCTGCGAACATCCGCAGTGAAGCCGAAGTGGAGAAAAGATGCATCCTTTCCTCTTCCTCGCTCTGCTCCATCATGAAAGGGTACCTGGAGATCCTCCTCATCGCGTTAGCCGACCCTCTGACCACATTGGCGATCAAGAGTATAGATTTGAGTTCGACACTGATCAAGACCAACATCGAGATGGTTATGATACCGGTGGAGAGCACCATGCTTCTTTTTCTACCGATGACGTCGCAGATCTTTCCCGCGGGGATGGAACTTATACCGGCGGCGGCGAAGTTGACCGCGAGAAGATTACCCAAAAATGCGCCGGAAAAACCGATCTCCAATATATAAAGGTTGAACAGGACCCTGTAGATACCGTAGCCGAAAGAATAGATTATGGTAGAACTGAGCAGCATCTTCGCGTTCCTGTTGAATAGGGTGAGTTTTCCTAGATAGGACCTGATCCTGCCCAACATTCTTGCGTGGGCGTACAAATACGGTTTTATAAATTTTTTTGGAATCTGTGAAATAAGAGTTGAAGGAGGGGTATATCTATTACAAAAAAAACACCTGGGATCTCTCTATGAATGGAAAATTCTACCTTTATGCTCTTCTTGGAGATCATGCAACTACATCAGTCAGGACTTGTTGTTGATCGGAGTGTTGAATTGGTATGATATGGGCTCAAACTTTATTATCCCTCTTCTTATCTGCTTTAAAAGTGATATATATGACAGAACTGCTTTACATGGAAGATATCGAAAGCAATTATATCAAGGAATTTGAAGCTGAAGTTGAGAGAGCCGGTGAAGATTTTGTAGTGTTGGACAGATCTGCTTTTTACCCAAAAGGTGGAGGACAACCATCCGATACGGGTTCGCTTAAATGGGACGATGAAGAATCCGAAGTTGTCAAGGTCCAGAAAAAGGGAGAGGTGATACACAGGATAGAAGGAGAGGTACCTCCTGAAGGTACGGAAGTCGAAGGTGAGATCGACTGGGCGATGAGGTTCAAGCACATGAAACTTCACACGGCCCAGCACCTGTTCTCCGCCGCGGTCTATGACCTTTATCAAGCTTCTACCGTGGGAAATCAGATCTACACGGAGTACTCAAGAGTCGACTTCGAACCTTTAGATATATCTGGTGAGGAGTTGGATAAGATAGAAGATACGGTCAACAAGAGGATAGAAGAGGGCAGACCGGTCAGAATCTACGAAGAGAAAAGAGACGTTCTCGAGGAAAAGATCGAAGGCGACAGGGTGAATCTGAACCTCCTTCCGGATTCCATCGACGTCCTTCGTGTCGTGGATATCGACGGTTATGATATCTGCCCCTGTGCGGGCAACCACGTTAGAAACACTGAAGAGATCGGCGGGGTGAAGATAACTGACTTGGAAAACAAAGGAAAGAACAGGCAGCGGATCTATTACGAACTGAGTTGAAAGAAGGTCGCTCTACCGATCATCGGTTTGGATAATCACAACATATATATCGGATTCTGACTTTGATTTTCTAGCCGGAGATGAAAAAGTGGGAATGGAACACCGGAAGAAAGACATGATGGTTTACATAGGAGTGGTAATAGTAGTATCGATCCTTGTGATCTGGTTGGTTTTTTATAACACTAACGAGGAGGCTGATTTCGAAGGAGAAAAGATAGTTGTGACGAATTCAGCGGGTGAAGAGATCGAATTGTCCGTTGAAATAGCGGATACCGATGAGGAACAGAGACAGGGCCTCATGGAACATGACTCGCTGTGTGAACACTGCGGGATGCTGTTCGTCTACGAAGAGGACGTCCATTACGGCTTCTGGATGAAAGACACACAGATACCATTGTCGATAGCTTTTATCTCCGAAAACGGCACGATAATGGAGATCCAGCAGATGGAACCCGAGACAACTGAGACCCATAGACCTGAAGAGCCGTACCGGTACGCCTTAGAAGTGAACCAGGGTTTCTTCCAGGAAAACCAGGTGAACGTTGGGGACGAAGTTTCCATACCAGAGCAGTATGAGTAAGAGAATGTTGTTTTAGAAGATGATGTTCGGTAAGGAGTGAAATCGGGAAGTTCAGATGGTTTTAGAGGAGAAGATAAGGTAGAGAACTACCTTGCTCATAGATCGGATACACCTCCTCTCAATCTTCCTTCTTCTTAAAGAACAGCCAGTTTTCGGGTTCTTCCTCGGGTTTGAATCGGATCAAGACGTATTTTCCATCCAATCTGTTACCGTCGATATCCACTATTATCTTGTTCTCCTCCCACACCACTATCTCATAGGTGCCCTCATCCCACAGTTCGACTTCTCCAGCACCGTACTCTCCCTCTTCTATCTCTCCTTCGAAGTGAGCGTAATCCAACGAGTGATCTTCTGTCTCTATAGCTAACCTCTTGTCTGAAGGCTCTTCAGAAGGTCCTTTCGGGATGGCCCAGCTCTTTAGAACCCCCTCTTTTTCCAACCGCAGATCGTAATGCAGGGAGGAGGCGTCATGCTTCTGCATCGTGTATATCTTTTCTTCGTCATCGTCCATCCGATTTTACCTCTTTAAAAGATGAAAAGGACCATATTTGTAAGTTCGGACCGATATTTACTGCGTAGATGATTACAGGGGTGGGAGAATCAGATATATCGTGAAGGAAAAATCGAAAGGAAATAGTAGAAGTAAAATCGGATCCTTCAAAAACCGGTAAAGGATTTTCAAAGACAACTCTTCGGTCACAGCGAACGGACAGGATGTATATCCCGGTACATGTATGTTCTTTAGCGCCACATCGGATGTTTGATGATGCTGAAAGATGAGGTAGTCAAGGAGATAGCTTCAGGATTGAAGTTAGATATATGTAGGGTAACCCACGGTGGTGATCTGGATCCTGAGATATTGAAGAGAAGAAAGGATTCCTATTTCTGGCCTCAGCCTTTTATGGAGAAAGATATCCATCGATTGACAGATCTTTCCCTTCACCTCGATGGGGGTGAAATCGGTCATCGTGACCGGGTGTATTACGACGGAGAAAATGATGAATCCTATCTATCCAATTACGTGACCAAAAAAGATTATCACGACTTTTTGAGGGGGAGATGCAGGATCTAGTAGAACGACTGCAAGCTAGAACTGAAGAGGCGGTTGGCCAGGAAGCACGATAATATAGAGGCCTACACCGAACGTAAAACTGAATTCATAGAGAAGATCTTAGAGAATCACTTGTAAATGAAAAAAATTAGAAAAGGTTTTTTAAGTTCTTCAGTTCCTATTCCTCTTCAGACCCTTCTTTCCAGTTCTTCCTCATCTTCCATCTCCGGTTCCGTTGCTTTACCGCCTTTCATAATGTACAGTATGATCGGTATTCTCATATCTGAAAGATAACGACCCCGCACAAAAAAAAATATAATGATGATTCTCTTACATATTAAGGGAAATAGGATGACATATCGCATATTGGCAGTCGATGATGAAACGGGCATCTTGGAAGTGCTCGAACTCACACTGGAAAAGGCGGATCAGTTCGATGCTGAAGTCTCAACGGCGGAAGACGCCGAAAGCGCTCTAGATAAGATGGATGAGACGGATTACGATGTGATAATATCCGATCATCGGATGGAGGAGATGGACGGGGTTGAACTCTTATCACTCGTAAAAGACAACTATCCTGATACCGTGCGGATGATGATCACCGGCCACTCAGATCTGGAACTCGCAAAGGAGGCCATCAACAGGGCTCAGGTGTATAACTATATCGAGAAACCATGGGAGGGCGAGGAGATGAGAGAGATGGTAGCCGACGCCTTGAAGGAAAGGGAAAAGATACAGGAGGAGGGGGAAGAAGTTAGTGAGATGGACATCTCTATCGAGGATGGTGTTTCCTATCTCTTCAAAGAGAACAAGCCCAAAAGATCCTTCGAACTCTCTTTCCAGTGTATGGAGGAAAGAGGCAGAGGATTGGTGATCTCCCGGTTGAATCCCGATAAGATAAAAGGGAATTTCGGGCAGGATGAAAACCTTTTCGACTGCTATTGGTTAACAACTATCAGCGGTAAGAAAAACCTGAATCCCGTGGACCTCGAGATAATAGCAGATAAGATAATCACATACTGCGAAGAAGGTGGAGAGATGGTCTTTTTGGAGGGTATCGAATGTCTGATCCGGAACAACTCCTTCGAAAGGTTCGTAGGATTTTTGAATAACATCGTGGACGTGGCCGAGGTCGAGGACTCTGTCCTCATGGTCACGTTAGACCCGAGGACCATCTCCGATAGGGAATTGGCACAGATAAAACGGAAGATGGAAGTATACGACCTTGAAGGCCAGTAGAATCCTTTTCGATCCGATATATGAAATCAGTAAGTTTCAGATGATCGGAGCCGTAGTTTTCATCGCTGGGGTTAGGATTGTCAGAAGGAGAAAAAGATGATCATTATTCGCCTAACGGTATCCCCTCGATCTACTTTTCCTTAAGATGGTTCTTTATGACCTCCTTTAAAGGTTTGGGTGCTGGCCCCTGTTATCTCTGTGACGAGTGTGAGCTCGAAGAGGGGTGTGTACATCCCCATAGGGCTAGGCCCGCCATGGAAGCCTGTAGGATCGATGTTTACAAAACCGTTAGAGAAACCGGTTTCCCCGTCGAAGTAGTAGAAAACGGTGACTGTTCTCAGAACTATTACGGCCTTCTTCTGCTGGAATAATGAAAAAGTGCGGAGACGATCGGATTATGATGATCGTGTGGAGATCGCCGCTATACTTTCCTCGTCGGGAGAGTACTGGCTCGAGGTCTTGATACCGAGTATGAAGCCGGCAAGATCGGTCTTGACCTCCTTTCCGTCCAACAACCCGATCGTTCCACCCTTCTCGATTTCGTCTCCGGGTTCTTTCTTCGGTTCAAAGAAACCTTCTTCCTCGGGCGAGAGTCTTTCGTAGTGGTTGTAAAATATGGTCTCTTCCTCCGGCCTTTTCGGAGAATCCTCTATCAGAAGATCTAGGAGAGCGTCTTTGACTTTTTCCAGTTCATCTCTGTAACGTTCAGCGCCTCCGGCCTCGATTATCATGGAAGGTATACCGATTTTCAATGTTTCTATGAACAACTGCCCCTCTTTACCTCCGGTCTGGACGGCGTTTCTCAGACCGGTCTTCTCGCAAAATTTTCGGTTGTAGTCCTTCTCCAGGTCCGTCAACATGTACGGGACGCACCAGCTGTTCTTTCCGTAGGTGTGCAGATCGATGATGCGATCGAAATCTTTGGCCTTTTCGAAACTTAGACCCACCAGCCCATCACAACCGCTACCACCGAGAGTATAGATATTCTCGACCAATCCGTAGTTATGTCCTTCTATTTCACCTCCGTTCGGCGATCATAAGGGTCCTACGAGCGTGGGCAGGAATATCCCGACGACGTAAGCGACGATCCAAACCACAAGTGCGGTGAAGATAGTCTTCAGCCAATCCATGTCATAAAGGCTTCCCAGGGCGAGTATCCAGACTACACCGGCCAGTAGGGTAGGGATCAAACCAAGACCGAAGAAAAATGAAACTAAAGTGTATATCAGGGAGCCGGTCAGAGCGGCCATCACCGCTGTTCCTATCCCTTCGATCTCTCCAAACAGCTTCGTTATCACCCATATGATGATGGACGAAACGATCAGTGCAACGATAAAGTAGATCAACGCCGCGATCAAAGCGTCGGTCATCAAAGACCACCCTATTATAATGGTCCTTATCGTATATGTAGGTACTTCAAAATCATCGACGATTTAGTTGAAAATCCGGTGCAATTTCCTCTCGGAAAGACTGTCAGGTTAACATCCGGTATCTGAGAGAGCGCTGCCGAGAGATAGAAGTCGGAGACCACTCCACCATTGGCTATAGGGCATAAATCTAAATATTTAGCTGGTTTTTGAACACAGTAGATGATCCAAGGCGTTGAAAGCATCAGATTACTGGTGGATATAGTACTCATCCTGTTCGCTGCCCTGGGAGTCGGGTATATCGTTTCTAAGCTGAAACAGCCCGTGATCTTAGGATACCTGATCGCCGGTATAATGATAGGACCTTTCGCCCTAGGCCTGATTGGAAAGCCCGCCGAGGTCCATACCCTAGCTCAACTCGGGATCATACTGCTCCTTTTCGTTGTGGGGTTAGAGTTCTCCCCAAGGACGTTGAAGAAGATATGGAAGATATCCGTCTTCGGCGGCATACTGGAGATGGTCTCGATGTTCCTTTTGGGTTTCGGGGTAGGTATGCTGTTCGATCTAGGGTTTACCCAGTCCGTTTTCATAGGAGCGATAATCTCTGTAAGCAGCACCGTTATCATAATCAGCGTCCTCCAGAATCTGGGGGAGGAGAGAGAGCTGGGCGGGAGGATAATGATCGGTATCTTGATGGTGGAAGATGCCGGGGTCATCGTTATAGTGACGCTGCTCTCCAATCTGTTCTTAGCACAGGGAGCCGGTCTAGGCTCGACTCTCTTCAAGGTCCTTCTCAGCCTCGCCTTCGTGGCCGCGATGCTGGTGGTGGGTAAAACGGTCTTACCCAAGATCGTCGAGACAGTGAGTCGCCACGAGAACAAAAAGCTGTTCATACTGACCATGCTGGTGATAAGCACGGGGACGGCGACCGTTGCTTACCTTCTAGGCATACCTCTGGCACTGGGCTCTTTTTTGGCCGGCCTCGTTATGGCCGAATCGAGGTACGGTGAGGAGATAGTGAACAAGATCAGGCCCCTCAGAAATATCTTCATGATCATCTTTTTCGTCTCCATAGGTATGTCCATCAACCTTTTCTTGGTGGGGAACAACCTGTACTTCGTGGTCATCTTCATCCTGCTCATGATCGGAGGGAAGTTCACCGTTCTTTTGATCTCCACCAAGATGTTCGGTTACACGACGAAGACTGGATTCAAGGTCGGCCTGGGTATGATCCAGATAGGTGAGTTTTCGTTCGTGATAGCGGAACTCGGATATCGGTCGGGATTGATCTCCCCTACTCTATATTCGTCGGCCATCACCGCGGCGCTGGTGACCATCATAATCACCCCGTACTCCATAAGGAACAGCGGGAGAGTGTACGAGTGGTTCAGGCAGTTCGAATCGTTATCGAAGATAGCGAATCGCGTATTCCCCGAGGGTAAAGAAAGGACGGAAATCGGAAGAAAAAGAGAATTGAAGGATCATACGGTCCTGATAGGCTACGGGAGGGTCGGCCACTTGACCGTAG
>JAZKSH010000041.1:0-15654 GCA_036626195.1 Thermoplasmatota archaeon
AAGAGCTGTACGAAGAGAAGTACGAACGTCTTCAAAAAAGGAAAAAGGAGATGAAAGGAGAGGGATGATCTACGAAAAATTTTAAGGATATTTTCGGGTTCAACCAAAAAATACCTATATAGGGGACATTATTGCTCCAAGTAGAATTATAGAGAATTGACATAAGGTGGTTAAATTATGGCAGACGAAGAAGAAGCTAAGATAGAATCTAGGTTGGAAGGCGAGGATATCTACCCCCCTCCCAAAGAATTCAAGAAGCAGGCGAACGTTAATGATCCCGGAATATACAAGTACGCGGAAGAGAACTACGAGGAATTCTGGGCAGACAAGGCGAAAAGATTGGACTGGTACGAAAAATGGGACGAGGTCCTTAACTGGGATCCACCCCATGCCGAGTGGTTCGTTAACGGTAAATTGAACGTCAGCTATAACTGTATAGATAGACACGTCGAGAACGGCAAGGGAGACAAGACGGCGATAATATGGGAAGGTGAACCACTTGAAGAGACCAAAGAGTACACGTTCAAAGAGCTGCAGGAAGAAGTATCCAAGTTCGCGAACGCTTTGAAAGAAATGGGCGTAGAGAAAGGAGACATCGTAACTTTCTACCTTCCTATGGTCCCTGAGTTAGCGATAGGGATCTTGGCCTGTTCGAGAATAGGTGCGCCTCACAGCGTGGTTTTCGGCGGCTTTTCTCCCTCGGCTCTCAACGAGAGGATCAATGACGCTGAATCTAAGCTTCTAGTGACGGCCGACGGCTACTACAGAAGAGGCGGCGAAATAGAGATGTGGGAAAAAGCTGAAGAAGGGATAGAAGACACACCTTCTTTAGAAAAAGTCGTCTGTGTAGACAGACTTAACAGAGACGACATTAACTTAGACGGTGATGATGAAGTTTACTATGACGACGTGGTAGAAGACCAGCCGACAGAGTGTGAACCTGAAAAGATGGATGCCGAGGATATGCTATTCCTGATGTATACCAGCGGAACGACCGGCAAACCGAAAGGGGTTGTGCACACCACGGGAGGATACTTGACCGGGGTGTCCGCAACGCACAACTGGGTATTCGATATCAAAGATGACGATGTGTACTGGTGTACCGCGGATATAGGATGGATCACTGGTCACAGCTACATAGTTTATGGTCCATTAGCTAACGGCTGCACTACTCTGATGTATGAAGGTACGCCCGATTATCCTGATAAAGATCGCTTCTGGCAGATAGTGGAAAAGCACGAGGTCAGCAAGTTCTACACCGCGCCCACGGCGATAAGGATGTTCATGAAGTGGGGCGAAGAGTACCCAGAAAAACGCGACCTTTCCACCCTAGAAGTCCTCGGAAGCGTCGGTGAACCGATCAATCCGAAGGCGTGGAAATGGTACCATGAACATATCGGAGGCGGCGAATGTCCGATAGTCGACACCTGGTGGCAGACCGAAACGGGCATGATGTTGATCACGCCTCTACCGGGTATAACCGACCTGAAGCCGGGAAGCGCTACCAAACCGTTCCCAGGACTCAAAGCCGACGTGCTCGACGAAGAAGGCAACAGCGTCGATACAAACGAAGGAGGTTACTTGGTCGTCCAGAGACCTTGGCCAGCGATGTTGAGAACGCTTTACCAGGAACCCGAAAGATACGTGGAGACCTACTGGTCCGAGTACGATAAAGAGACCTACTTCGCGGGAGACGGCGCCAGGATAGATGAAGACGATTACTTCTGGGTCGTCGGTCGACTGGACGACGTTTTGAACGTCGCCGGACATAGGCTCAGCACGATGGAGATGGAGAGCGCTCTTGTCGATCATCCTGCGGTAGCGGAAGCAGCAGTAGTTGGAAAACCCGACGAGATGAAAGGACAGGTCCCCGTAGGCTACGTGATACTCGATTCGAACTACAAACCATCCGATGAACTGGCAGAAGAATTGAGAGGCCATGTCGGAGAGATCATAGGACCGATTGGTAAACCTCACGCGGTCAGGTTCAGTGAAGACCTACCGAAAACGCGATCCGGCAAGATCATGAGGAGAATCCTCAAGAAGCTGGAGAAAGGCGAATCCGCCGGAGATACCTCTACGCTGAGAAACCCAGAGATCGTGCAGGAACTCAAAGATAAGGTCCAAAAGTAAAAACACAAAAACAAAAACCTTTTTCTTTTTTTCATATCCTGCATTTTAAAGTATATACCATTCCCATCATGTTCTCCTCCACTCTCGCGACTTCGAATTCTTTTGACACGGCCTCTTCAACGTCTCTGTCCATGTGCGTCCTCCCGAACACTTTCGCCGAGATCATCATAGGATAGAAGAGCGGGTATCCAAAACGTCTTTCCGGTTTTCCGGTGTCCAAAATTATCATCTTACCTTCTGGTTTCAATATCCTCGCGCATTCTGAAGCGGCTTTCTCCATGTCGGGTACCGTGGTAAAGGTGAAAGTTGCGATTATCTTGTCGAAGCAGTCGTCGGAAAATTCAGATGATTCTATATCGTCCTTTACGACTTTCAGCTCGAGATCATCAGGAACGTTTTCTATGTCATCGGTTCGATCTCTCGCCTTCCTGATCATGCCCTCGCTTATGTCTGAACCCACCACGAGGCCCTCATCCATCTTTTCGGCGATCCACGGTAGTATCTCACCCGTTCCAGTCCCTACATCCAAAACTTTGTCACCACTTGTAGCTTCAAGAAGATCAACGGCGTGTCTTTTCCACCGTTTCTGGAATCCGGACACCAAAGGAAAGTTGTCTACCACGTCGTAAAAAGGAGTCCAGATATCATATCTTCCGGAGACTTTCTCTTTATCACTGCTCATCTAGAAGACAAAAGTGGAAGCGAGTTATTTAAACTGTAGGTCTAACATCCATCACCAGGGGATGGTGATACCGAAAGTCAGGTCCTGATAGACCAAGAAATAGGTGAACATGTAACCGAGTATGGCTCCCGAGTTGAGAAGGGGAAGACCGGCATGAGCTTTCCCTTTCAAGACGAAGCGTGTCAGCACCACCATGCCGCAGACCGCACCTATGATGCTTCCCACGGCGACCAGAAGAGGTCCGTAATGCCCTCCGACCCATACCGGATCGAGGTAAAGGCTGGCGGAGACGGGGAGTATACCTGGTATTATTATATCGCCCAAACCGACGAACATGGCATCCCTTTTCTTTCCCTTTTTGGATTTAGCGTCCTTCACCACGTCTTTCTTTTCAGCGTAGGAGTAATCTCTTTTTTTAGGAACGACCATCATCACTGGCGTTTTCATATTCATGACGCCGGACGCTAAAGAGAGCATATGTTTTGTCTTGTAAACCGAGATGAAGTCATAAACGGCTAGAGCTATCAGTAATATGAAAACGGGTAGGATCGCAAAAGTCATGCCGAATATACCGGCTATGCCGGCTCCCATTATCATACCGACGCCGTTGACCACGTACCATTCCGGCTTCTTGTACAGCAGATACGTAAGCCCGACCCCGAGTGAAATAGCTGCGAAGAAGGCCCAGTCGGGCGGGATCGTACCCAGGTTCACTCCAGCGGTGAATAGAACGGGGTAAAACACATAGAATAGAGTTAAGCCTACCACCCCGAATATCAGGTACTTGAGAAAATTACCCTTTTGATATTTGAACAGAAGCAGCATACCCCCGGTGAACAGTAAGATGAATCCGATATAGATCAAGGGATTTATGGGGTCTTCCGCACCTTCCTCACCGAATGCCTGATACTCATTCGGGTAGGTATGGACCACATTCAACGCTACCATGTGGACCAGCACGAGCATGCAGATCATCGCTATGGCGGGAAGTTGTTCTTGCTTTATCTCTATCATCTTATCTATCTGCTTGAAACGGCTTTTTCATACCAGACCGAATTCAGCTGCCGACCACGCTACCGAAAGCCAAGTTACCTGTTTTGTTGTTGATCCTGACTTTAACTTTGTCCCCCTTCGTAGTTCCAGGGACGTAGATTGTGTAACCGGCCTTCTTAGCTACCCCGTCACCTTCTTTACCGATATCCTGTATCATGAGTTCGTATATCTCACCTTCTTCCAAATCATCCGACTCCTTCGAAGCTCCGGCTTTGACTTGCTTGCCTTTGATCGGTCTGTGAGCGCCACAGGCGTCGCATTTGATTATATCTATACGGTTCTCCTTTACAAGCCTAGTGTCCGGTCTACCACATTCCGAACAGAGAACGTATTTTTCTATATAATCCTCCATCTTTTCTTTGATCTTGTCGGGACTTATTTTACCTTTAAAAACTACCCTCTCGTTCTCTTTCTCGCCGGCGGTTCCCAGCGCCCCTAAAAGGAACTTCAAGATCTTTTCGGGCGACCGGTTGATCTGGTCGGCTATCTCGTTAAAATTCTTGAAGATCGTGGTGTTACCCTCCTGGAGGATATCTATATCCGGAACTTGAAACCTGTCGTGATGTGATATGTTTTCGGGTAAATTTTCACGGGCTTCCTTGAGAAGACTGTCGTAATCATCATATGATCTTACTTCATCTGACTCCGATGCTGATTCAGAATCCGATTCGCTCGACTCGTTGGACATGGTGAACATAAAAATAAGAAGGGTTTAAAAAGATATTGGTCGCTCTTTTTTCATCCCATAGATTTTTTATAGACTTTGTGCCCTACTTTTTCTGAAAATATGTATGATAGAGTTATTCTACCTACGGACGGGTCTGAATGTGCGATGAAAGGTGTGGAAGAGGGTCTAGAGATGGCGGCCGCCCTCGATATAGAAGTGCTCTCGATCTACGTGATAGACAGCTCCGAGTATGAAGGGCTTCACCATGAAAGTATCAAAAGCTCGGCTAAAGGGGGGTTCAAAGAGAAGGGGAAGAAAGCTCTTGAGAGGGTGAAAGAGGTCGCGAAAGAAAAAGATGTTGACCTAGAGACTAAGCTCCTTAAAGGAACGCCCTACAAGGAGATAACCGGTGTGGCGGAAGAAAACGACATAATCTACATAAGCACTCACGGTCTTTCAGGGTTCACCCATCTTTTCTTGGGCAGTACCACTGAAAGAGTTCTAAAGAATACTCAAAATACGGTCGCTGTAGTCAACGGAAGGTGAAGAAAGGATCAATCTTTACTCGCCTTCTTTCTACAGGGCGTAGGTAGCTTCATCGAGGCCTTTCTAGCAGCCTCTTTTGCCGCTTCGACACCGTCTTCGTCTACCCATATCTTAACGATATCCTGATTCGGGTTCACCCTAGCAGCGTTGCCCACTTTTTTACCGAAGGCTCGTCTCATCCCCTCCGATAATCTGTCGGCACCGGCTCCTGTAGCCTGCTTGTTCTCTCTCAAGATATGATGGGGGTAAACCAGAATCTTGGCTTTGAAATTTTCTTCTCCCAAATTTTTCGTTAAAACTCGGGTGAGGGTAACTCTTGCAGCTTCTAAGGCGGCGTCTTTGATCTGACACCTCTCTTCTGCTATTAGGGTCACCTCGTACTCGAAATCCGCCTGCCTGTTCCCCATGGTGAACTGTCCGACTCTTATGTGGGGCACACCCCCAATGTACTCTTTACGGGTATAGGCTTGACCCTTCACTTCTCTGTACATACTGCCTGGTTTTTGTGGCATAGTATCAAGTATCAAAGTTTCATAGGAACTACCTATTTATAATTTTTCTGCCTCCATCCTGCTTTATCGAGCCTTTATCCCTCATCTCTGAGAGTGGAAAAGAAGGCCAACAGCTTCTGGATGTGGATCTGTGGTTTCGATCCACGGGCCAGGTCGAAATCGATCTCACCTATTTTGGAAATTACATCCTTTCTTTTCTTCCTGTCCATAGGTAGGTTATAGACCTCCTCCTTGATCATCCTCAGGACTTCTTCCGCAGGATAACCTTCTTCTATGAGAAGATCGTAGAGTTCTTCTCTCACGTCACCGAATTTTCCTCTTTGGGCTTTCAATATCATCCCTTTCACATCGGCGGTCTTGGTTTCCTTGACAGCGGATTTTATCACTTCTTCGGTTATGACGGTATCGATGGTAGACGCTACTTGAAGAAGGTTCGTCAGCCTTCTCATATCTCCTTTCGAGACTCTGATCAGAACGTTGACGGCGTTTTCATCTATCTGAAAATCTTCATTGGTCTCTATCTTCTTTATCCATCCCTCGATCCTCTTTTTACCTAGCGGGCGAAAGCGAAAGTCGGCACACCTAGACTGGATAGGATCGATTATCTTGGAAGAACTGCTGCAGGAGAGTATAAATCTCACGTTCTCGGAGAAATTTTCCATCGTCCTTCGGAAAGCTGCCTGTGCCTCTTCGCTGAGATCCTCGGCTTCATCCATATAGATTATCTTGAAGTTCTTTTCAGTCAAAGTACGGGACTTAGCTTCTTCTTTGACTTTATCTCTTATCGCGTTGATCCCTCTTTCCCTGCTTTTCGTAAGCTCTACGAAGTTCGGACCCCTGTTATCTGCATAGATCTCATTGGCGAGGGCCAGGGCAGTAGTGGTTTTTCCGACCCCCGGCGGCCCTGAGAAAAGAAGATGAGGCATGCTGCCTTCACCGACATAAACCTTCAATCTTTCTATCACTTCGTTCTGTCCTAGGATATTGGCTAGTTTCTTCGGCCTGTATTTCTCCGTCCACAGCTCTTCCATTATAACCGCTATCACGAGTAGAGGTTTTAAAATTTAGGGTTTCAAAGCTTTTATCTAGTTGAGCTTTTCCGATCAGCAAAAGGTTTATGTAGATAAACGACATAGGGATAACGGTGATATATATGCCGGATTGTCATGATATGAAGGAGGACCAGGTTTACATGTGTGAGCACTGCGGTTTCGAGCTGAAAGTGGTCAAAGAATGTGACCAGTGTTGTGAGAGCGGAGAAGAGAACGCCTGTGCCCCGTGCGAATTCGTCTGCTGTGGAGAGGAATTAAAGCTCAAGTGAAACGGAGAGGGACTTCTCTCCTTTTCTATCTACCTTTCCATCACCTATAAGATAGGGGTGGAAACTTTAATAAAGGATATCGGACCTATTAGAGGTGATAGAAATGGAAATGGAGGTGATTCTGCTTTTCGCCCTGTATGGTGTCTACTATATAGCCTTTCCACTTACTCTAATCATCATAGCATGGAAGATTTTGAATAAAAAAAATTCTCTTGTAGGGACCACATCTTTCGGGACCTATCGTAAAAAAGATCCAACCTTGGAAGATGAGTTCAGAGGGATCAAGAAACTGCAAGTTTTGTTGGTAATACTTCTTTTGCTTTTCATGCCGGTGATGAACTTAACTTCTTCGAGCTTGAGCGATAGGGGCATGAAGAGAGACAGGATCTTTTTCGGAGCCTTTGGTCAATCTAGAGTCTATGACCCAGTCAACGAAAAGATCGGTCCGACAATGGACGTGGACTCGGTGATAGAACAGATGGAGGAGAGCTATGAGGAATGGTATTTAGAATATATCCAGGATGAGATAGATTTTGAAAAACTCTCTCGAATTCCGGGCAGGTTGGCGGCTTACCATCTTACCAAAAAGGGTTCCGGATTGTCTTATATAGTTATCACCTACCATTACTTTTCGCCTCTGCCGGTAACTAAAGTGATTGGATTTGAGATATTGGAAACTGCAGAGTCTGAATTTGCAAGTTTGGGCGTGGAGAAGACCATAGTATACCCTCTGAATCCGGCGGCAGCTAACTCGTTCTGAACCCTTCATTTAGTAGATATTATCAGGTAATCTCCCAAATCTTTTTATCTATCGTATATTTCGCATACTGTAGTCGGTGGATATCATGGAGTTGGTCGAATGTGTACCAAACTTTTCAGAAGGCCGGAATGAGAAGGTCATAGATGAGATAACGGACGAGATAGAGGCTGTGGATGACGTCGAAGTGAAAGACGTAGATATGGGTGAAGATACGAATAGGACCGTTGTCACCTTCGTAGGACCACCCGATGGGGTCAAGAAGAGCGCTTTCAATGCTATCCAGAAAGCCTCGGAGCTCATCGATATGAGCCAACACGAGGGAAGCCACCCGAGGATGGGTGCCACCGATGTCTGTCCTTTCGTCCCGGTCAAAGGCGTTACCATGGATGACTGTATAGAGATCGCTAGAGAGCTCGGAGAAAAGGTGGGCAAAGAGTTGGATATACCAGTTTACCTTTACGAAGAAGCCGCTACGGAAGAGAAGAGAGAGAATCTAGCCTCGATAAGGAGTGGACAGTACGAAGCTTTAGATGAGAAGCTCACGGATCCAGAATGGAAGCCCGATTTCGGACCGGCAGAGTGGAACGAACGAGTTGAAAAGACCGGATCCACGGTCATAGGGGCTAGAGAATTTTTGATAGCTTACAATATCGATCTGAATACTAAAAACAAGAAGATAGCCTGGGATATAGCTCTAGAGATGAGAAGAAGAGGTAGAGCTAAAAGAAAAAACAGCCCGGATCAACACTACTGGAAGGGCGAGGTAGTTCGATATGGCGAAGATGAATTCCCCTGTGGAGAATGTGATTTCGTAGGAGACACGTTTGAAGAGGTTCATAATCATACGGTAGAAGAACACGGATATGATCTCAAAGAGTTCTTGGAGAAGGAGTACGGTTACGAGGTTGACGATCTCGAAGGCAAAGCCGTGAAGCAGAGAGGAGAGTTCGATCACTGTAAGGCCATAGGCTGGTATGTGGACGAGTACGAAAGGGCCCAGATATCTATCAACTTAACGAACTACAAGGAGACGTCGCTCCACGACGTTTTCGAATTCGCGAGAGATAGAGCAAACAAGATGGGGGTCAGGGTAACTGGAAGCGAGATCGTGGGTCTTGCACCCTACGATGCGTTGATGAGGAGCGGTAAATACTACCTCGAAAAGATGAACATGCCTACGGGTATACCGGAGGAGGATGTGATAGAAACGGCGATACAGTCTTTGGGTCTAAGAGACGTGGCCGATTTCGATCCTGAAGAGAAACTTATAGGGGCACCGGAGACCCCTGAGGACAGCCTAGTTGAAATGGACGTCGACGATTTCGTACACGAAGTCTCTAGAGACTCTTCAACACCGGGTGGAGGCAGTATCGCCGCTCTGTCAGGGTCTTTGGGCGCGGCTCTTTCTTCGATGGTCTCCAATCTCAGCACCGGCGGAAGAGGGACTGAAGAAGTGGATCCGGTACTGATGCCCGTCGCGGATGAAGCACAGGAGCTGAAGAAGGAACTTCTGAGAGCGGTGGACAAGGACACCAACGCATTCGACAAGTACATGGAAGCTAAGAAGATGCCGAAGTCGACGGAAGAGGAACGTAAGAAGAGAAAGAAGGCGATGCAGGAAGGCTTGAAGCACGCCATAGAGGTTCCCATGGAAACCGCTAGAACTTCTGCAAAAGTTATCGATCTGGCAGAGAAGGCGGCGGAACACGGTAAGAAGGATGCGGTGAGCGACGCCCTGGTGAGTGCACAGATGGCCTATTCTGGTATCATAGGCGGTATAGCGAACGTGAAGATAAATCTAGGCGACATTGGAGACGAAAAATTCGTTGAAAATATGCTGGATGAGTGTGAACGATTGAAAGAAGAGTACGGGGAGAAAAAGGAGAAAGTCATCGAGATAGCCGAGGAAAGATTAGGCCAAGATTAGAAAACAGACCCACCAAATCATACAAATAAGACGCTCGATATTGTTTAGTACTGATGGAAGTAGCGGATAAAATATCGACTGAAGGTATCCATTCCGTCAGTGAAGCTGAGTACTCGGATTTTATTGACAGAGCTAAGGATTCTTTGGAAGGAGTGAATCTGATAGAAAAAGATTGGCAAGAGTTCCTGGTCGTCGGCGACACGCACGGAGATCTAGAAGCAGCTAGAAAACCGGCGGAACGATCTTCTGCCGAAGCTCTCCCTATCGTTTATCTCGGCGATTACGTAGATAGGGGGAAAAAACAACTAGAAACCCTTGCCTATGTACTCTCTTTGAAGATGCGGAGACCCGAAGAAGTGGTGTTGTTGAGAGGGAACCACGAAACCCAGCGGATGAACCGCAGCTATGGATTTTATAGGGTGGCTGACGCGCGATATTCTTCAACTCTTTTCGAAGAGATCGCCTCTCTGTACAGGGAACTTCCAGTAGCTTCCGTCCTAGGAAAAGAGTACTATCTCGCCCACGGCGGGATCCCGAGCGGCGTGAGCGATTACACGCAGATAAACGAGCTGGAGACCGGAAGCGAGGCCTACCGAGAAATATTCTGGAACGACCCCAGCGAAGAGATAGACGGTTTTGAACCTAACTTCAAAAGAGGAGCGTACCATCTTTACGGCCGAAAAGCCGTTGAGAGCTTTTTGAAGAACAGCGATCTCAGGATGATGATAAGAGCTCATGAAGTTCAACAACCCGGGTACAGATATTATTTCGATGGAAAACTCCTATCCATCTTCTCTGTCTCGAACTACCGGGGAGGTAATCAAGGAAAATATGCACACGTGAAAGGTAAAAATATCGATCTGATCGAGAACTAGGAGCGAGTGTTAAACTTCAAGCACATCTATCAATTCTCTCAGACCTCTCAGAACATTCTCCTCATCTAGATTTATACTCTTTTTCTCGTCTCTGTCCAGTAGATAAGCTTCGAGTCCGGCCTTTCGTGAAGGCTCGTAGTCGTTCTTACGGCTGTCGCCCACGTGAACCACTTTCCCCGGATCGGTATCTAAATCCGCACAGACCTCTTTATAGAGTTCTATGGTCTTGCTGTGGAGTCCGAAATCAGATACGGAGGAGTAAGTTCTAAAGAAATGAGGAAGGTATCCCTCTAGACCGGCATTTATGAAGATCTTATGCCCATTCGAAATCACGACTAGCCTGTAATTGCGATGAAGCCGCTCGATCGCCTCTACCGCGTCGTCGTAAAGACTGTAATCTCCTCTCATCTCTTCCAAAACCACCTTTGGCTCTTTGTCGATCTCGAGTTTAGAAAACCAGTAGTCGGGTTCGTACCACCTTATATCGTTCTTTCCCACTCTGTCGTACTCTTCGAGGAGGTGAGAAGAAGCCTCTTTTTTAGATATGCTCTCCTTTTCTGCATACAATTGGGGTATCCTTTCCAGCCAAAAATCATCGGCAAAATCATCCGGCATCAAGGTGCCGTCCATGTCGAACGAGATGAACTCGAAGTCACTCCTCATATTATCTCCTCTTGTTTTTCACTCGTCGGACCGCTCAGCTTTTTTCTCGTAAACCACCGTACATCCGTGATCCGAGAATTTTAGACCGACTTCTTGAGCGGCTTCGACCACTCTTTTCGAGCCTGTCTTGAGACGGAAAGTTCTCCGCTCCTGCTCTATCGCCTCTTTTATACCGAACTTCAGCAGCCGCTTCATCTTCTCTTTCGGCCCTGCGATGAACGGGATGCTCTTACTATCATATATCTCGTTCACATAGGTGAACATCAGGGCTTTGACCTCACCTTCTTCTCTCACGGAATAGCACTTTCCTTTTTCCACTCTATCGCCGATAAGTTCTTTACTTATGCTGTAAGCGGTCCATCCTTCGATGTAAAGGCCTTCATAGTCATCTTTCTCAGGAGAAGAAAGAACGAAATCATAGGCCTCTTCGGCGTCCGTCTCCTGTTTCACCATTTCAATCTCGTCTTTCTCCGCAATCTCCATCTCTTCGAGCTCTTCCTCGTCGAGCCTCAGATAATCGTATTCTTTCTTCAGCTCAAAACCGATGTCCTCAACTACCTTTCGCACCGGGCTCTTGTCCCCGGTAGTCAGGAATCTAGCCGCAGAATAATCTAGATCATCGATATATTCCATCTGACCTTCGATCATCTCTCTTCCATAACCCTCGCCTTGATGATCCGGATGCACCCTAAGACCTTCGAGCCAAAGTACATCGTCGTCATGCCGGGTATGTTTCGCTAAGGCGATTATTTTACCGTCTTTCTTTCCACAGATGAAACCGCCGTCTTCCATCCAATCATCGAAAAGATCAGGTATGTAATCCCAACCGTCCCAGATCCCTTCACTCAGCGATTCGATCTCCTCTCGATCCGATCTTTTTATCTCTTCTATCTCTAGTTCGTCGGTCATAGTGGTCTATTTCCCGGCGGTTCGTATTTATTCTTTCCCTCCATTTCATCCTTACCTAGATGGCACCGGTCTATTCACTTTCTTCCGTGATCATCGGCATCTTGATGTCGTTCTCCTTAGCAAACTCTATCGCCTTCTCGTAGCCAGCGTCCGCGTGGCGGACCACGCCGCTCCCGGGATCGGTCTTAAAAACTCGCTCGATGTTCTCTTCCGCTTCTTCAGTTCCATCGGCAACAACGACCATGCCCGCATGGGTTGAAAGACCTATGCCAACTCCTCCGCCGTTGTGGATCGAAACGCTGTCGGCTCCAGCGCTTATATTGAGCATCGCGTTCAACAGCGGCCAATCCGCTACAGCGTCACTACCGTCTTTCATATCTTCAGTTTCTCTGTTAGGACTGGCTACGCTTCCAGCATCCAGGTGGTCTCGGGTAATCGAAATAGGTGCTTTCAATTCTCCATTTCTCACCATCTCGTTTATCCGCTTTGCAAATTTATGTCTCTCTCCGTATCCGAGCCAGCAGACCCTTGCCGGTAAACCTTCCCAAGGGAGATGTTCTTCAGCCAGATCTATCCAATTTATGAGCTGTTCATTGTCTGGGAATAATTCCTTCACTACCTCGTCAGTTTTCAATATGTCCTGCGGGTCTCCAGAAAGAGCCATCCACCTGAAGGGACCTCTCCCTTCGCAGAACATCGGTCTTATGTATGCGGGAACGAATCCAGGATATGCGAATGCCTCCTCGAAACCCGCCTCGTAGGCTTGTCCTCGGAGGTTGTTACCATAATCGAAGGTTATCGCTCCCTCGTCCTGCATCTTCACCATGGTCTTGCAGTGTAATTTCATCGACGCCATCGCTCTCTCTTTGAACTCGTCAGGATCGTTTTCCCTCAATTGAAGAGCGTCCTCATAACTTATACCCTTGGGAAAGTAGGTCATGGCGTCGTGGGCGCTCGTTTGATCCGTCAAAACATCTGGTATTACACCTCTATCTAATATCTCCGGATGTGTCTCGGCTGTATTACCTATGAGACCTATCGCCTTTGGCTCATCTTCCTCTTTAGCGTTCTGTGCAGCTTCTAAAGCTTCATCTAGGTCCTCGATTATCTCGTCACAGTAACCGGCTTCTAGTCTCTTTTCGGCCATCTCCGGGTTGATCTCCACAACTAAAGCCACTCCGCCATTCATCTTGATGGCGAGAGGCTGAGCTCCCCCCATCCCGCCGAGTCCCCCACTCAAACATAATTTACCTTCCAATGTTCCGTCAAAATGTTTTCTTGCAGCTGCGGCAAAGGTTTCGTAAGTACCCTGTATTATACCTTGAGTACCGATATAACACCAGCTCCCGGCGGTCATCTGGCCGTACATCATCAGCCCGAGATCTTCCAACTCGTAGAACTTGTCCCAGTTCGACCATTTTGGTACGAGATTAGAATTTGCTATTATGACTCTAGGGGCTCTTTCAAACGTTTTGAACACGCCGACGGGCTTTCCGCTCTGAACGAGTAAAGTTTCATCATTTTCCAATTCTTTCAAAGTCTCTACTATCTTTTCGTAGGCTTCCCAATTCCTCGCAGCTTTTCCCGACCCTCCATAGACTATAAGGTTATCGGGATCCTCCGCATTCTCGAGATTGTTCTTCAACTGCCTCAACATCGCTTCCTGCTTCCATCCCTTGCAGTTCAGTTCCGTTCCTCTAGGGGCTTTTATCTCCACCATATTCAACACCTATATTTCTCGATATTCTATATTCGAAAATAGAGGCGGTTAGTATAAAACTTTAGGATTTTCTACGAACTAAAAGGGGGAATATAACTCATCTTATCGACTTGACGATGCTCTTAGCGGTCTCATTCAGGGCTTCGAAAATATCATGAAGGTCTTCCTTTTTTCTCACTCTAACCACAAGCAGATAATCCTTCCCTACACCTCTGATGACGGTATCGCCATCGGCAGAGTCGACGATGATCTTGTTCGGCTTATTCTTTTTGAGCTGCTCGTTAGCGGTCGAAGCAGCCCCGAAGATAGTAGCTGCCATTATGCCAAAAGTTTCAAGCTGAAGGGGCTCGATATGGCCCACGCTCGCCTGTACATCGCCGTCCTTGTTTATGAGACAAGAGATCTCAATGGGATCCCTGGAGCATAAGTTTCTCAATGATTCCACTATGGGCGATTTATCCATCTAACATCTCCTCCTGCTTTGTCATCGACAACGGTCCCTCATAAATTAAATTTTTCGTCTAATCGGAGTTTTTACCCGTCCGAACACCTCGACCTCGATCGGACGTTTTTATTGATCTAATCTTCTACAAGAGGAGATGTAGCAGAGAGGGTTCTTTTGAAGCCCTTCTCAAAAAAAACTGACGTTTGTCAGACGATTTTATTATGATTTATTTTTCTTCGCGACCTATTGGCTAAGTGTTAAAATGGATTCCTAATTCGATTTACAATTTCGGATTGAAGGATGTTTTGTCTGACAAAAAAAAATCGATACTAATTATTATTTTAGATATTAAATGATTTTCTCTCATCGATTCTAGAATAAAATTAAAGAAATCCAGAAATTCACTTTTAATATTATAAATTAAAAATTAATACCCTATCAGCGCAGAAATGGAGAACTCAAATGAAAGAGTAAAAAATAAATAGTATGACAACTAAATTTAAACCCCATGAAATCAAAAGAAGACCTTCATAGATATGTAAATCTTATAAGCCAAGAAAATTTCGATGAATGGGCCGAAGGGAATCGTTCTCTAGCGGACCTAGTAAGGGAACACCATTTCCTCGCTTCTCTGTACAAATCCAAGATAGAAAACGCCATACATCAGCACTCCCCAAGAGATTTTCTCGAGATATTCGAAGAGGAAAGACCGGACATAGATTTTGGAGATGAGGATGAAGTTTTAGATAGGATAGAAGATGAGATGCACGAGATCGAACACGCCCTTTAGAACTACTTAACAAAAGAACTTTTTCAATTAGCAGTAGATACCTCTCATCTCCACTTTGAAAGCGATATTTAGAGATACATCTCTATATTTTAGGACAATTTCCTACTCTTTTACAGTAAAGAAGAGATTCTCTAGGGTTTCGAAGGTGACGGCCCTGAAAATATCTACTAAGATAACCTTCCCTCTCTATCGGATCTAATGATTGTAATCTTCCTATACAGGATATTGAGGACCTACAGGGAAAACGGAAGAATTGATCCTTTTCCCCGATTTCAGATACAGATTTATATATCACCCTTATGGATTCGGAATATATGAAGGTTGAAGTCGAAGGTGAAGGTGAGGTCGATCTTCCTGAAGACAGCCGAGTTTCAACTCTGGTAAAAGAACTCGACTATCATCTCGATTCCGTGATCGTGCTTCTAGACGATGAGCCTCTATCCTTGGAACACGAACTGGAGGATGGGATGGAGGTCGACATAGTTTCGGTCGTTTCCGGCGGATGAAGATGTAAAGATGTAAATTTCTCCAACACGATTGGAAAACTTATAAATATGACTTAGCTCTAAGAATTTCAACGAGCAACTGACGGCCAGAGCGGTGGGGAAACACCTGGTCTCATTCCGAACCCAGAAGTTAAGTCCACCAGCG
>JAZKSH010000042.1:0-15521 GCA_036626195.1 Thermoplasmatota archaeon
CGCTAAAAAGAGAGGGCTACTCGGTCATTATTAAGGCGTTTATTCTAGCTCTCCACGGCGCTCATGATGTACTCGTGACCTTTTCTTTTCCTGCCCATATCTTCGAAACGGATATCCAAAGAAAAGTTTTCCGCAGCGATCTCCAGGTGCTTAAGAGCTATGCCTACATCGATCCTGTTCAGTTTATCTAGATCCGCTATCTTTCTTACCACGCCTTTGAACAACCCTTTCTTCTCGATGAAGACGTGAAGCGAATCTCCGTCTTCGTCGTAGTAGAATCTCCAGGGCTGTGAATTGACGGCCGAAGGAGCCATCCTCGCCGCGTCGATCACGTCCTTCCAGGTCTCCGGTAGTTCCTCCAGATCGTTCAGCACCAGCTCTTTTATCGGCTTCCTCTTCGCCTCTTCAGGTCCGCTTCTCAGGTTACTTTCTCCCTCGGTGGAGTCCCCTAAAGCGACCATTATCACCAGGTCGTGTTCAAAATCGTAGACTTCGCTCAAAAGCCCATCGTTCAAACCGGAGCCGAGCCAACATGTACCTAACTCCCTATCGGCAAGGAAAAGCACTAGATCTTCCAGCATGTAGCCCATATTGACGAGGTATCCTTCTTCCTTCTCCGAGGTCCCGACCAGGTAGTGAGGAGATTCGACGCTGGCCACCTTCGACTTAAGGCCGGAAAAGTTCTCCTGCACCTTCTCGCCGTCCTCGGCCAAGAATACGTGGGAATCTACATGATCGTACAGAGGAGCGGTACTCTCTAACTCCCTCCTGATCCTTTCCAGTTCGCTTTCTGGCAGGCTCTCCAGAGAATACTTCCTGACCGATTTTCTCCTGTAGATTGCTTCGTATCTGTTCATGTGACAGCCCTATACGCTTCAATTTCCGATTCTATATAAACAAGTTTTGGATATCGTGGCTTTATTCCTGCAGTACTCAGAAAAAGTTATATACTGAGGATAAACATATTAATATTGGCTCGGGTAAAAAGATGACCAACCTTAAGCAGGAACTGTCCTATCTGATGCTGGGACAGCAGGGTGGAGAGAACCGGATCAAGATACTGGAGAAGCTCAAGGAGAGGTCTTATAATCTCAATCAATTATCTAACGAACTGGATCTCAATTATCGGACGATCGAGCACCACATCGATAGACTGTTAGAGTACGACCTGATCGAAGCGTCAGGCGAAGGTTACGGTAAGGTGTATCTTCTGAGTCCAAAGATGGAAGATAATTATGAGATGTTGGAGGAGATGAAAAAGAAGATCGAGACCGTCTCTAAATCACCGAAACTCTACGAAAAGGTAGTAGAACAGACCCACGACGGCTTGATCCTTCTAGACGAAAATAGGGATGTGATCCTGATCAATAACAGTGCGGAGGGAATAACCGGGTACAAAGACGAAGAGCTGCTTGGAAAAAATATAGAGAGCCTGTTAGAATCCGATGTCCATCAGGATCTTGAACAAGAAGTCTTGACAAGGGACGAGTTCGTCGAAAAGATGATAAATATAGAAACAAAATCAGGTGAAACGAAAAACGTCATCGTTACCATGGATTATTTTCATTTCGACGGGGATGGGGATAAAGGTTTCTCTCTCCTCCTTAAAGATATCACTAGAGAGGTTAATCAGAAAGAGATCTTGAAAGCTCTTATGGACCATTCTGAAGTCATGATGGCCTATCTGAGTCTGGATTTCGACCTGGTTTACGTGAATTCGGCCTATGCGCAAAATACCGACTATACCGCGGAAGAGTTAATCGGAAAGAATCACTTTGAACTGTTTCCAGACGGGGAAAACAAAAGGATCTTCCAGAAGGTGATAGACGAGAGAGAATCCATGTCTATCAAGGATAGAGATCTGCTCGAAGGAGAGGGTTCTGATCAGGGAGATATATATTGGGCTTTAGAACCGGTCCAAGATGATGGTAGAGAAGTACAAGGCCTGGTATTGTCCTCGTATGAGATCAACGATTCTAGATAGATTGTATTTGTACTAAATTGTACCTCTTTTGTAATTAAAACCTGTCAAAAATATGCCTAAACGATAATCGATATTGAAAAAACGCTTTATCAACTCATCTACATTATAGCGATGTGATGATCATAGGCCCGGGGATGTCCAATTTTACCGGGAGCCCCCTCAACGTTATTCCCTGGGCCTTTCCAACAATTTCAATATATCTCCAGTAGAGGTTATTATAACGGAATTGCTCTCGATCAGATCAATTGCTTTCTCGTGGATGATCTCAGAAAACGCCGCGGTCGAGTCCTCGACTAGGATCACCCGATAATCATTCTCTACTGCTTTAAGTACAGATGCTTCGACACATTCGTTGGTGAGGACTCCGGCGATTATCAAGGTATTCACCTCGTTTTTCCTGAAAAGAGAGTCCAGATCCGTTCCCTGAAATATATCTGGATCGTCCTTCGTTATCACGATATCCTCTTCCGTCGGACTGACCTCTACGAGTATCCCGCGCTCATCAGCATCCAAATCTTCAGGATCTTCACCTTCCATTTCTCGGTTAAAGGAGGTCGATCTGATCTTACTGAATATGATCATCTCTTCCCTTACTCTAAAGATTTTGAGAAGCTGCTGTATGTTCGGGATGATGTAGTTCTGGATACGATCATAGTAATATTCGTATCCCTCCCGCACCCCCAAATCTTCTGCATGCTTTAAAACCCCGTGTCCTTCGGCGGTTATGTTGTACTGCATGTCTATGACTATAAGGGCGAGTTTTCCCTCCGATAGTTCCTCCCTAGTCAATGGTGAGGACAAATCTTCTAAAGAGGACTTTTTGATCTATATCACCTTCCCGTTGAGGAGGATATACCGTCCGCCTCATATACATTTTTTCATCCCGTTTTTCCCGTTCTCTATCGACAGCTAAAGGGGAATTTATAACAAAATTATACATGGGTTGTACATGACTTTGAAAAAGTCTTTTCTAGATTAAATCGTATAATATAGGTAAGAAACCTGCACGTAGATGGGGCCTATAAGACTATAAATCGTGGCTCTATTTATTAATAATAAAGCGAGGGAGGGTCCCCATCTCCGTGTAGCCATTTTTTCCCTGAGATATTTTGAACGCTAACTTTTCCATTTCAACCCTTGTCTTTATGGACTTCGACCTCACCTGAGGTTTAGAAGCTGTCGTTCCGACCTTGAGAAGGGTATGTATATATCTCTCTAAACAGAGGGCAAACATCCTGAGCCATGGCCGGTTCAAGTATTTTGTTTTCGGACAATCACAAGCTAGACTGACCAGTTGAGCAGAAAGACTACCACCCTCGAACTCCTCACTCTATCTCCGGCTTTAAGCTGATCTCAGAACTCATACTTTGGGAGATGAGACAGTTCTTCTTTGCAAGTTTTAAGGCCCTCTCGACCTTCTTCCTGTCGTCCTCGCTCTTCAACTTCACTCTAGGGATCAGGTCGATCTTCGTTATCATGCTCCCATTATCTGTATCTTCTAAGACTCCCGTGGTCTCGAGTTCGAAGTCTTCAAGTTCCAACTTCATCTTTTCCAGCGTGGACCTTAAAGTTATTGAATAACACATGGCCAGCGAACCGACGAAAGCATCTTCTGGATTCATCAAGCCTTCCGTCCCGCCGAACTCTACCGGTTTGTGGAAAGCGCAGCTGTACCCGCAGTCCATGTTTATGGTTCCGTGCGCGTCTTCTTCATCGCTCCAGTCGACAATAGAGGTATATTCGTGTGTCATGGTTTTGCGATATATTTACAAAAATATAAATCTTGTCCCTCGATTATAACCTAAAAGTCAAACATGTAAAGGGCGTTCACCCCCCTCCTCTCTTTCGCCGTACTTATTTTTCTAGTGATCGTTTTTCCATTCTTTTCATTCAATCTTGCAAAGGCATAAATACGTTATAAGCACTTTAGGGGGTGGCGGGTAGCCATGGAAGTCAAAGAAGTCACTGATATCCTCGAAGACGTCTACCAAGAGAACATATCTGTAGAAAGAGCTGTTGAAGACATGAAACTGGCGTCTCCTCTCGATCTGGCACTGGCTGAGGTCGAACTTTTGGACAAGGAGACAGATGAAACCAGTTTACAGGGATTTAGGGAGGTGGTTTCCGACCTGTACACTAAGATTCTAGAAGAGAAGAGCAGGGAAATTCTAAAAAGAGTAGACGAAGATCATCCGCTATATCATCTTATCATGGAACATGAAGAGATAAATGGATTTGTGGAAGAATTATCCCGCTTCGCTGATGGTCTTAAAGAGGAGAAAACAAGGATAATCAGGAAGAAAAGGCTGGACAACATCGAAAATAACGTAAAGGAGATAAAGGAACACGAGAAGAGCGAAGAAGAGATATTGTTCCCTAGACTTGAAGCCGAAGGTTTTCACGGCAGGGTCCAAATAATGAAGAACGAACACGATGAGATAGACGAGCTGATGGATGAATTGATAAAGTTATCCGAAGAATTGGCAGAAAATAAGGAGGAGTTCCTAAAGAAAATCGACGTTCTGACCTATACTTTTGAATTTCACGCGTTCATCGAAAACAATTTTCTTTATCCGGTAGCTTTTCAAGAACTGGACGATTGGGATGATATCAAAGAGGAATTTGAATATATTGGATTCAGCGATATAAGAACTATCATGAAAGAGTGAGAAAGCCCAAAAGCTGCTTCGATCCCCTCGCGGACCTCATCTCTGATCTTTTCTAGTCCTTCCTTCAATGCGGCTTGGGATAGGCGAAGTTCAACCTCATGAGATCTTCACCTCCTTTGCGAGGATTCTTATCACTCACTCGTCTCAATGCCCACAATTTTAAAATATTACAAAGACCATAATCTTATGTGAGGAAAAGGAAAGTATGAATCACAAACAAATAAAGCTCTTAGTTGTTTTTTGTACTGGATTACTGTTATCTTCGGCATTGATAGCTGCGGGAAGCGTTCTAGTGACCTCCGAAAGCGAAGAACAAATAGTTCGCGTGGATATAGAGTGTGCAGAGGACGTGAGAATATTGAATGAACAGGATCTGGATATCATGGCTAGGTCCGGTCGTCACGCCCTGGTAGAGACCGACGAAGAGACCATCGAAAGTCTTAGGGCCCTCGGGATGACGGTGAACACGCTCCCCGAGAGGACTGAGATATCCGTCAAGGGACACACCTTCGACTTCACCGAAGGAGGACCCGGGTTGGATTCCGATCTTAAGATAGACCGGTATCCCGATGGGTCTACCGGTACTTATATAGTTCACATGCTCGGCCCTGTAGATCCCGAGTGGAGAGCTCAGCTCGAAGATATGGGTGTCGAAATCTTGAACTACGTGCCAAATTACGCCTACGAGGTGCGGATGACCCCGGAAAAGAGAGACAGTGTAGAGAGCCTAGATTTCGTGGACTGGACCGGTATCTACCATCCGGGTTACAGGGTAAACGAAAATATCGAGCCCGGAAGGATTAAAGTCCAACTGGTTCCTGACGCGGACGTCGAAGCCGTCAATAGAGATTTGAGAAACGCTTTAGGGGTGAACTCTGAGATAATTTTTATTGAAACGAACTCTGGATGGAAAACGACCTTACGGGTTAACGAAATTCCTTCAGTTCACGAGATAGCGAAGATCGACGACGTTTATTACATCTCGCCTTATAGAGAACCGGAGCTTCATTCTGAAGTCGATTCACAGATCATCGGTGGAGGTACGTGGATAATGGACGACGAAGATGGAAACCCGGAGACCTCCTATAGAAAACACGGTGACCACGGGGCCTACATAAACCAGCTCGGTTATACCGGCGAGGGGGTGACCGTCGCGGTGGCGGATACCGGCATCGGAGACGGCACCGAGGGCGATGCAGGTCATCCCGACTTTGAGAATAGAGTCGTCGGCGGGTATAGTTACTCCGGTCAGGGTGAGTGGCAGGACGGTCACAGCCATGGTACCCATACTTCTGGTTCAATCGCGGCCAACGCCTACAATGGGACCGGCACCCAGTACGCCGGACTCGATGGAGAGTATTACCCTGCCGAAGGCCTAGCGCATGATTCTAATCTCTATGCGATGAAGATTTTTAGTGACGATGGACAATTTTTACCATCAGATTATTTTGAGATAGTAGAGAGACCGGCCCGTGTATCTGACTCTTATATCCATTCCAATTCGTGGGGAAGTGATAGTGGAGGCGAATATACAGAACCGGATCAAGCATACGATGAAGCCGTTAGGGACGCGCACGGTGTAGTACCCACCAACGTCCCCATGGTCATAACGGCATCCGCGGGCAACGCTGGTCCCGATGAACAGACCATCGGAAGTCCCGCTGGGGCCAAGAACATAATTACGGTCGGCGCGACGGAGACCTACATGCCGAACGCCGGCAACTATGGAGGCTCCAGCGTAAACAATCCCGATAACGTGGTGGATTTCAGCTCACGAGGATGGACACAGGACAATCGGGTCAAACCGGACGTCGTTGCCCCTGGTGCAAGTGTTTTGTCGACCATGACTCCCGAGGACACGGGAGGCGGGGGCGGCAGAGGAGGGGGGTATTCACCCGCGGAGGACGAAAAACCCTACGAGTTCGGCGGGGGCTACACTGAAGACGGCAGATACGAGTGGATGTCGGGCACTTCCATGTCCAATCCCGCGGTAGCCGGAGCCGCAGCGGTGGTGGTCGAATGGTACGAGGAAAACTACGGGGAAACACCCAGTCCAGCGATGGTAAAATCACTCTTGATAAACACCGCTAACGACCTCGACGATGGTAACGGTAATACCGGCCCTATACCTAACCAGGACGAGGGTTGGGGCATGGTCGACCTCTCCAAACTCGAATATCCAAAAGATGATCCAGTGCCTCTCAGGGTGTACGATCAGCCGAGGCAAATGCAAACGGGAGAGGTAGACGAATATCAGGTGATGACGGGCGGGAATGATGAGCCGCTGAAGATATCTTTGGTCTGGACAGATAAGTACGCCCAGGCAGGAGATAATCCGACGCTCAAGAACGATCTCAATCTACAGGTTGAGTCCCCCAGCGATAACCTTTACCGCGGGAATGCGTTCAGCGGAGGATGGACCCAGGCGGGAGAAAACGCCATGAGCACTTTCGACTCAAGCGGAGACGGCTGGGACGACACCAACACCGTGGAGAACGTTTACATCCATCCCGACGAAGTCGAAGACGGGGTCTACAACATAAGTGTGGAAGGGTTCGACATCCCAGCAGATGCGAACCAGGACGGAAACGCCAGCCAGGACTACGCACTGGTGGTTTACAACGCACCGGTGGGTCCTGACGTGGAGATCACCTCCCCGGCATACGGCGACGTGGTAAGACAATCCGACGTGACGGTCGAATGGACATCTGAGAGATCAGAGAACCACGAAGTGCGTCTGGACGAAGAGGAATGGATAGATGTGGGGATGAACACCACTTATACTTTTGAAAATGTCGAGGATTGGGACAACCATAGAGTAGAGGTCAGAGCGACGGATTTCCTCGGAGAGAACACGACGGAGAGCGTCACCTTCTCTGTATGGACTGTCGGTGTAGAGGTGAGATCACCCGAGGAGGAAGAGATATACAATCAAAAAAACGTCACCGTTGAATGGAGCTCTGAGCACGCTGAATATCATGAGATCAGGATCAACGAAGGGAGATGGATTAACGTTTCAGGAAACACCACACATACTTTCGAAGAAGTAGAAGACGGAGATCATACCGTGGAGGTCAGGGCGACCGACGTTGTCGGATATCAGAGCGTCACCGATGTGAATTTCACCGTCGACACCAGTCCACCGCATCTTGAGATAACCTCGCCAGAAGAAGGACATGCATCTCCCAACCGCTCCGTCACGATAGAATGGGAAGGCAGCGATGAGTTGAGTGGGATAGAGCAGTATGAAATAAGGACGAACGAAGACGACTGGGAGGATATCGGCCTTGATACATCATATGAATACGAAGATCTTGCCGACGGTGATTATGAAGTTGAAGTGAGAGCGACGGATAGAGCCGGACATCAGGAAACGGACAATCTCAGTTTCATCATCGATACTTTGAGTCCTATAGTGACCATCAATGAACTCGAAGAAGGCGACATGATCAACAGCGATTCTATCCCTGTTAATTGGAGCGCTTGGGACGATATCTCGGAGATAGATGAAAAGGAGATAAGGATCGACGAAGGGGCTGATGGAGAGTGGGGCGATTGGATAGAACTGAGTTCAGAGTCCGACTACACGTTTGAAGATCTTCCCGACGATGAACACATTATCGAAGTCCGAGCCGTAGATGTTGCAGGTAATGAGGAAACTACAAGAGTATCCTTTATCGTTGATACCACACCTCCCGACCTGCAGATAACGTCTCCTTCAGAGGATGAGCTCAGGACGGATTTCGTCACCGTCGAATGGGAATGCAAAGAAAATGAGACAGGTATAGATCGTTATGAGATAAAGATAGACGACGGGGAATGGGAAACAGTGGAGGGAAGGAGCCATAAATTCGAGGGCCTGGAGGACGGCAGTTACACGGTCGAGGTAAGAGCCACGGACCAGGCCGGTAATAATGAAACGTCAACCGTCTCTTTCGAAGTGAATCAATCCATCCTCCATATTTATTGGGCCCAGTACTGGTGGCTGATTTTACCGATACTAGTCATCGTAGCTATCATCGTCGCGGTAGGGGTGGTCAAAAAGGTGAGAGGTCCCAAAGATGAGGAAGAAACTCCGCCTTCGAAGGAACCGAGGGAAGGATACAAAGAGTGGACAAAAACGAAGGGTTCGCCGAAAGAAGGACTCGCCTCCGGTACGAAAGGCGCTTCAGCGTCCGCCGGTGCGGTGAGCACCCAACGGTCGAAGGACCGAGGTGAATCGTGTCCTACCTGTGGATCTCAGATGGAGTGGTACGATTCAACCAAGAAGTGGTACTGTAAGAACTGTCAGCAGTATAAAAATATCGAGGAACGTGATTCCACATGGCAGAGAGAGACGTCACGGAAGAAAGGAACGACACAGCAGAGAGGAACAGCACAGCAGGGAACTAAACAGCAAAGAGGAAGAGGAACAAAGAAACAGCCTAGAGAGACAGCCCAGCAGAAAACAGCAAAACAGACAACAGCACAGCAGAGAGGCGGCTCTGCCGGCTCCGCAGCTCCAGCACCCTCTGCTGAAGAGAAAGATGTAGAAAGGCAGGGGACAAAGACCTCGAGAGAAGAGTCCGAGGAGGGTGGAAAGGATGAAGATGAGAATAGGTGTCCTCTTTGCGGTATAAAAGTTGATCCCGATTCTGAGGAATGTTGGGCCTGTGGTAACGACCTCACGGAAGAGGAATAGAAAGAATTGATTTCCAACGCCGCCGAAAAAGTTAAAGCCGCAGTGAAGGTTGGTTTGAGTACAACTTTATGTTTGAACCCACTAGATTTGCAGTGAAGACCGCAAACGCTCGCAGTACGACCTCCATCTTGAACGCCGTGGATAAAGCCATGCTGAACGCTTCAGTAGGCGAATTGAACCTCATAAAGGTTTCCTCCATACTTCCAAAAGGAATCAGCAGAGTCGACGAGCTCTCTGGAAATAAGGGGGAATTCATACCCGCTGTAATCAGTAGAGCCGCTGGCTCTAGCCAAGAGCTGATGGCCGGTCTTGCATGGGGATTCAGAGAGGGAGGCGGCGGAGGATACGTGGTCGAACATTCCGTGAAAGGAAGAGAGATACAAAAGGAAGACTTTCAACACACCCTTGAAAAAAAATTGAGAGAGATGGCGGAGGCTAGAGATTCGATTTTGGATGACGTCAAGCTCGAATACAGTGGGATGGAAGTGAGCGAGGATGAATACGGCTGTGTGATGTCTGTACTGGTGTATCTACCATGACAGCGGATTCTGAAACTGGCAGAGGCAAGTTCGGCGTAATCGTCTGTCCTGACTGTAAAGCGGCTAAAGTCGTCGATCTGACCGATAAGACCAGCGGATGTCACCGGTGTGGAAAAAGATTGGTTCTGAAAAAGATGAGGGTCTATTATAGAACGGACTCGAGAAAAGAGGCGAGGTGGGCGATAGGAAGGGTGAATGCGGAGATGAGCGGGGGAGAAATGCCTGAAGAGGAAGAAGAGAAGGAAAGCGATGATCCTCACGTGAAAGCTTCTAGGAAAGCTGAGGTGGCGGAAAACGAAAGGGAAAGGTTGAGCATCATCTCTAGAGTTTTATGCGAGGAGATGGGATCCTTTGGAATAGAGGATATAAATAAAGTGTATGACCTTCTTGGAAGGGAAATCGAAGACCTTGAAACGAAATTGAAAAGAATGGAAGAGATATATGAAAAGGAGGAAGGGGTTTTCAGGTCGGTTTGAGCGTTATCGTGTTTTCTCTCAACCCTAGATTACGAGGGTAACTTGACACCCCCATAGAAATCCTGGATCATAGGGTGGCTGAAGAAGCCAAACCAGGCTACCAGTATCAACAGGAAAGCGAGAGCTACCATGGCCAACCTGTACTTTATATCGAGATCGTCCCTGTGTATTCCACCTAGGGCAAGGACCAGCCCTACAAAGAACACGCCTATGTCTCTGATCATATTTCCCGAGTACAGCAGTGCCTCTTCTTCGGCCCAGGGTGCCGCATGTATTAGCATCGATCCTATCAGCAGTATAACGAAACCGATGGTGATGAATATAGCGAGGCCATTGTTGGTGGTGATCCCTTTAAGGAAGGGCTCCGGTTGACGGTGTGCGGGAGGTGCGCCCCGGGGTTGCTGCTGTGATACCTGCTGCTGCTGGGTTTGTCCTTGACTTCCTTCCGGAGAGGGTTGAATCTCTCCGTCTTCGTCCAATTTTTCTTCTTTACTCATTTAATCACTAGATCATTATATCTACAAGATTATTTAAGTTTTGTGTCCATGCGGCTTTCTTTATCTCTGGTAATGTTAAGATGGGAAAACCTTATTATTTAGCTCTATGTAAGAAGAAGTGAGAAGAGATGACTGAACCTCAAGGCGATGGACCAGACCCTGAAGAGATAGGGAGGGCCGAGGACAGATTCAACGAATTGATACAAAAACGCAACGAATTGAACGAAGAAGCAAACTTTTATCGCGAGGAGAGGGACAGCCTGCACGAGGAGAGAAATAAACTGCAGGAAGAACTTGACGAATTGAAGGAAAAAAGAGATGAACTCACTGACAAGGCAAAGGAACACAAGGAGAAGAGGAACGAATTACAATCAAAAGCTAAAGAACTTCTGGAATTCAAGAGGGAAAAGCAGGAGGAGATCGATGATAACCTCACTCAAAGGGTGGAAGAACTGAAAGTCGAGATAGACCAGATGGAAAGGAAGCAGGAGACCACCGCTCTAACAGTCGAAGAAGAGAATGAGCTGTTGGACGAATTGAAAGAGAAGAGGCAAGAACTCGACGAAAAAAAGGAGCTCCTCGAGGAACAGGATAGGATCATAGAGGAGGTCAAGAGTCTCGACAAGAAGATCGACGAGCTCTTCGAGGAAGCTGATCAAGAACACGAAAAAGTGGTGGAATACTCCGACCGCTCCCAGGAATATCATGACCAGATCGAGGAGTTATATGACGAGATGAACGCTATTTCTAGTGAGGCGGACAAAAATCATCAAAAGTTCGTGGAGATCAGGGAAAGAGCCGATCACTATCATGAAAGGGCCATGGAGATGAAGAACGAAGTCCTAGAGATGAAGCGGAAGAAGAAAGAGGAACAGATAAAGCGGAAAAAACGATTGATGAAACAGAACAAGAAGGTAAAAGAAAAACTAGAAGACGAAGAGAAATTGGAAGAAGAAAGAAAGAAGATGCTGGAGATGCTCAAGCAGGACGGAAAAGCGGAAATGTAGTGAAGTCTTTTAAAGAAAATTTTTTACCACTCCACTTTATAGCCTATTTTTCCGATTGAGGTAGCAGAGGAAAAGATGGATATATACCGATATCTTTACCTCGGATTACACGAGGTGTAAAGATGGAAAGATTCCTGATCACTGGAGGCTGCGGCTTCATAGGCACCAATCTGGTAGAGTACTTATTGAAAAAAGTGGATGGAAATATCACCGTGATGGACAATCTGAGCAAGGGAAAGATAAAGTATCTAAAAAGTTTAGACGGTTACTCTGAAGATAGGATTAGATTCATCGAGGGGGACATAAGAGACGAAGAAGATGTGAAAACCGCGCTTGAAAACTGCGAGTACGTGATACATCTTGCTGCTCAAACCAGCGTGATGGAGTCAATAGAATATCCCCGAAATGATGCGGAGATCAACGTTCTAGGTACGATAAACCTTTTGAACGAGAGCATGGAAAGAGATGTGAACAGGTTCGTGTTGGCTTCTTCCGCAGCTCCCTTGGGCGAGCAGGAGATGCCGATTCACGAAGAAAAGGTACCTAGACCTCTTGCACCATATGGCGCGAGTAAACTAGCTGGAGAAGGATACTGCAGCGCCTATGCCGGCAGCTACGACCTGCAGACCGTAGCTCTACGATTTTCCAACGTTTATGGTCCTAAATCCTGGCACAAGGGAAGCGTTGTCGCTAAGTTCATAAAGCAGATCCTAGACGGGGAAACCCCTAGGATTTTTGGGGACGGAGACCAGACAAGGGATTTCATACACACGAGAGATATCTCTCAAGCTCTCTACCTTTCCTGCACTCAGGAACTCGATAATCGATTTGAGCTATTCCAGATAGCCACGGGAAAGGAAACCACCGTAAACGAACTCTATTCAAAATTGAAAACTAAACTTGATAGTAAAGGTGTAGAGGTCCCGGAAGCGCAGTACGCCGAAGAGAGAGAAGGCGAGATCTACAGGAACTACGCGGATATAAGCAAAGCTCAAAAGGAGCTGAACTATGAGCCCGACGTAACTCTAGACGAAGGGCTGGATGAGACCATCGATTGGTTTCTTGACGAATACGAGTAGGTGAGGTCGAAAGATGGACATGAAAGTGACCCTTCTTGGAACTTCTGGCGGTATCCCGATACCTCAAAAAGCACAGTCTGGCGTGTTGGTGGAGACTCAACAGAAGAAGATACTGTTAGATTGCGGCATGGGTGTTCCTCTCCGGATGGCAGAGGTGGGGGTGTCCGTCGAAGAGATCGACATTGTCTGCCTTACGCACGAACACTTGGATCATATTCAGGACCTGCCGGGCCTGGTAAAAGCCTCCCGGCTCAAGACCAAGGAGGCGAGTTATACCGTCGTAGTTCCCCCGGGACTGAAGGAAAAATTACTCGACTTTTGTACATCCGCCGATAAACCTCTTTTGGAAGATCGAAGAGTCGAGTTGGATTTCGAGGAGATAAAATCTGAAAAGGTGCTCGAAGATCAGGTCTCCATAAAACCCTTCGACACCCTTCACACCGATATGAGCCAGGGTTATAAAGTCTCTTTAGACGGCAAAGAGATGGTCTACACGGGAGATACCGAGGCAAGCGAGCAAGTCAAACAGCTCTCGGAAAGAGCTGATCTTTTGATCCACGAATTATCATATTTAGAGGAGACCGAGGGCCATACCCATCCTGACTCTCTCGTATCCATCTTTGGTGGTACTTCCGTAAATGATCTGCTCCTCGATCATTTTTACCCTGAGGCGGCCGAGAGATCGAAAGAGGTAGCAGAAAAAATAGAAAGAGAAACGGGTATTCGGACCTCTCCCGGTAGTGATCTCCAGAGTTTTCGGATATGATGGTAAAATATGGATAGGATGAAATTATTGGTTATACCCACTACGGACTGGATCGGTCACCCGGTTCCGAATCGCCTAAATTTCATATTCGACCGCCTTGCAGAGAAACACGAGGTCGACGTATGTCATTTCAAGCTTTTCAAAAAGAAGAGAAGAGATACCCGATGCAACCTTGTCGAGATGGACTCCGACACCGAATCGGACATAAGCGGTTATTATCTTAAAAATTTTAGAAAACATGCCGTTGAGATAGCGAAGATCTCACCGGAGTATGACGCCATCATCTCCACGAACATCCTCCCTAGTTTCGCAGCAAGTCTTCAGGATCCTCCCATCGTGGTGGATTATCTTGATCATCTTCCTCAGAGCGCCGCTTCCTATTATAAGAACCCGTTAGATGAGCTCGCAAGAAGAGCGGTAAAGGGCTTGACCTTCTTCAATATAAAGAAAGCTCACGGTCTGATTACACCCACAACCAGGTTCAAAGAGTATCTTCAGAAGATAACGGACAAAGAGATCAGGGTGATCCCGAACGGTCTAGATCTTGAAAAGATAGGGCCCGTGGACAGCGGGGAGGTTGAAAAAAAAGTTCGTAATCCATATTCCCTCGGTCACCCCATCCTAGGTTATGTGGGTTCTTTAGAGGGGTGGATCGATCTCGAGAACATCATCTCGCTCATGCCCCTGGTAAAAAAAAGATACCCTGAAGCGAGTCTTCTCATCGTTGGACCCGGGCTTCATACGGATTATGCAGACCACTTGAAGGATCTGAGCGAGGGCCTAGGACTTCATGACGACGTGGTTTTCACGGGACGAGTGGATTATGACGAGCTGTCCCCTTACATAAGCGCCATGGATGTCGGCTTGAATCCCAGGAAACCTTTGAAGATGAATACCTTGACTATGGGCAGTAAGGTCCTCACTTATCTTGCATGCGGTGTACCCGTGCTGAGTAAAAACATGCCTGAGGCGGAAGAAAGGTTCAAGGATGAAGGAGTCTATTCCTATAGTTCTGAGAGGGAATTTTTATCTAAACTAGCTGAATCTCTGACTGGATCTATAGATCCAGCAGTTGTGGATAGCTATGGTTGGGATAGCCTTTCTAAGAAATATGAGAAAGCCCTAACTGAACTGTTGGACTGATTCAAAAAGAGATAAAAATAGAAAAGGTTTTTGAGGATGGGTGCTTTCTACAGGTCTTCAAATACGTCGTCGCCTTCTTCTCCCCCTAAGGGTTCACCGCATTCTGGGCATTCCTCGGCATCTCCTGCAACCGTTGCTCCACAGATCGGACATTCCTGTTCCTCTAGTTCTTCTTCTTCTTCCTCTTCTTCTTCTTCCTCTTCTTCGAACTCTTCTTCTTCAGGCGGTTCCAATTCTTCGCCACATTCTGGGCATTCTTCTGAGTCTATGGGGATCACTGCACCACAGGTGGGGCATATGCCCTCTTCCGCCTCTTCGAGTTCTTCTTCTAGATCGATTTCCTCTTCTTCTTCAACTGGCTCCTTCCTTCTTGCGCCCATCGCTCCACCGATGATCATCACTATGATACCTATAGCTATACCTGAAAGGAAATACTCTCCATAGACACCTTCAGGGTTGGTTATACCCATGAATTCATCCGTTGGGCCTTCGGCCGTGAATTTGATCACTAGTACTGCGATAACGATCAGTATACCTATCGCTGCTATAGCCCATCCTCTCGTAGAACCACTTTCATTTACCTCGTCTTCTTCTGCCATTCCTTTTCAACCTCCTAAATAGTTGAGTTACGTCTGCTACTATCGAATATATCTAATCGTATATAAATCCTGTGTCTAAAA
>JAZKSH010000043.1:0-15478 GCA_036626195.1 Thermoplasmatota archaeon
GTCGTATTCCCGATGTAAAAACAATCTTCAGAACCATTACCATCTATATCATAATTTTCAATTATATACGGATCTCCAGATGTCCCGGAACCGTTCCAGCCTTCGCTTATGGCTGTACTAGCAAACTCCGCATCGCTGTCTATCCTGAAAGGAACATGCGTTTCATAAGCCGATGTTGTTGTCGTGCCAAAATACGGTACAAAAGGGATCGCTATAAATAAAACTACCACCCATGAAGGTATCTTCTCCATATATTATACACCTTGCTGATAAGATATAGATTGATATAATATATATTTTTCTAAGGAGTCATTTTTATTTAAATAAAAATCTACGGGTCTTTCAGAGCATCATTTAAAACCCTTTGATCCAATGCCCCTAAAGTGTAGGGACGGGGGCTTATGCGTGATTATCTAACAAAAAATGGCCCAGCCGGATTTTAATGACGACCGTCTGGTTATGAAGCAGACGCACTACCAACCTCAGATACGGGCCTGCAGTGAAAGCGGTATCTGTACCGTCTCCATGGGTTTTTCCGCCGCAAAATTCAATTACTCTTTTCCCCCTATGGTGATAAGAAAAGGGACATGATAAAAAAGATATTCACTGTCGCGATGACTCTTTTGCTACTTTTAAGTGTTTCTATAGTCGGTTCTGATGCCGATCTAACCTCACTGGAAGAAGATGTAGACCAGGAAGAAAATACTGCTGTATCAGAGGAGCGGGAGTTTCGAGATCCCTCCCTCAAAGAGTTCGATACCAAAGAGATCCCTAAAGGTGGTATAGGGGAGAAAAGATACGAAGGGGGTGTTGAATACTCTACTGAAGATGGTGACGGACCCATAGACGGCTCCGGCGAAAAAAAAGTTGGAAAGGATAGAAGGAATATCCTACAAGATATATACTCTTCCAGAGAAGATTACGATGCTCACGACCCCATAAGGATCGATGGTGACGCGGATCTTGAAAGACAGGCCATAGAAGAGGGATGGGACGGCGATGGATCCAAAGAAGACCCGTGGCTGATAGAAGATCACGGGATCGACGGAGGCGTCAATGGTTATTCACTCTACATCGGGAACGTGACCGATCATTTTGAAGTCAAGAGCTGCTACCTCTATAATGCGAGCGGGAGAGGAGAAGAATACTTCAGGAACAGCGGTATACATCTCTACAATACGACCAATGGGGTTATCAAAGAGAACTTCGTTATAGACAACGCGCATACCGGCGTCTATCTAGAGGGGGCGGAAGGCAACGTTCTCAGTGGGAACACCTTTCTTTCAAACGAAGGCCACGGCATCCTGCTGAAAAGTTCCTCCGAGAACGAAGTGAAGAACAACGTGGTCGGAGACAAGAGAGGATATCAAGATATAATTGATGGAAAGGGCTATCCGGTTTTGGAAGAAGAAGAGGAAAGATACCGGCCTGATAGTCTTCTCGTCGAGGTTGAGCGGCCTCATGGCGCGGGTCTAAAGGAACAGGAAGGAACTCTACAGGACAGGATCGATTCTCTGGCTGGATCGGTGAATGGTAAGACTTCCCGGATATACGACTCATACGATATGGCCGAGATACGCCTGGAAGATGGTGTTGACGTAAAAAGTGCAGTGGACCACCTATCGGAAAGAGACGTGGTGGTGGAGGCCGAGCCGAACTACCTCTGGGATGTAAAGAAGACTCCGGACGATCCCGGTTATGATTCACTCTGGGCGATGCCTAAGATCGATGCGCCGGGCGCATGGGATCTAACCACTGGCAGCGGAGAGGTGATCGTCGCCGTGATAGATACAGGGATAGATTCCTCTCATCCAGATCTGAAAGAGAACATGTGGACCGGCGATGAAGGAGGCTACGGCTATAACGCCCTCAACGATTCATATTACCCAAAAGATGATCATGGTCACGGGACACACGTAGCTGGAACGATAGGAGCTGTAGGAGATAACGAGCTAGGGACCGTGGGGATGAATTGGAACGTGAGTTTGATGGGACTGAAATTTCTAGATTCCAGCGGTACGGGCACTACCAGCGACGCCATCGCCTGTTTAGAATTCGTTTCAGAGAAGAAAAAGGAAGGGGAGAACGTGGTAGCTACGTCGAACAGCTGGGGTGGATCCACCCGGAGCGATCTCCTTTATCGAGCCATCAAAAAACATCAGGAAGAGGGTATATCGTTCATCGCCGCCGCCGGAAATGACCGAAGAGATAATGATTTGAACCCGACCTATCCTGCCAACTACGACCTCGCCAACGTCATCTCCGTAGCGGCGACAGATCGAAACGACGATTTGGCCAGCTTCTCCAATCATGGTGAGAGAACCGTCGATCTGAGCGCTCCTGGAGTTGACATAAACAGCACGATTTTGGACCACGAGTACCAACACCTGAGCGGCACCTCCATGGCGGTCCCACACGTTTCTGGGCTGACAGCTTTACTAGCTTCACGTAACTCCTCGTACGACCAACTCAACTTCAAAAATGTGATATTGTCCACGGTGGATCCCGAGGATGATCTTCAGGATAGAACTATGGCAGGAGGGAGGATGAACGCTTCGAGAGCCATGAAAACTTCTCCCGATCGTGAAGCCGTCAACTTCTGGATACATCGACCCGCTTCCTCCGCGGTGAGAGGGGATAGAACGTCCGTGATCGTATCTCTGAGCGACAACGTGAACCCCATATTAGATGCCGACGTCAGCGTGAAGTTCAGCACAGGTGAAGATACCATCAAGCTAGAAGACGACGGCTCGGAGGAAGATCAGGTCGAGGGCGACGGTTATTATTCCGGCGGATGGACTCCTCGGTACGCGGGTGAAGTCACGCTCACCATCACCGCTAGATCAGAAGAGGAAGGCTGGCAAGAGACGAAAACGATAAACGTCGAGGTGAAAGGTGGCGCCGGCATATATGTCCAGGGGAGCGAAGAAAACGTTTTGAACGGAAATACCGTATTCAGCGAAGAGCACGGCATCTTCCTCTATTCCTCCAGCCGGAACAACGTCACGGGTAATGAATTGAGAGCGAATTCCAAAACTAGCGTCCATCTTTACGATTCTGAAGAAAACGATATAGAAGATCAGATCATACGCGGCGGCGAGAACGGACTTTTGTTGGATCGTTCCTACGATAACTTTGTGTCTAAGAATAGCATATCAAACACCGATAAAGGCATCACGCTTGAATATTCTGAAGAGAACGTCCTGGATAATAATACCGTCTCGAACAACGGGCGTTCCATCTACCTGCAGAACTCCCCTAAGAATTCGCTAAGGAACAACACGCTGTCGAACAGCAAGTATGGAATCTACCTCTACGCATCAGAGGACAATAGCATCACGGCGAACTCTCTTTTGAAAAACGAGGTCGGTATCTATCTCCGGTACTCTACCGCTGCTGCCTTGAAGGAGAACGAGATGGAAGAAAACGGCATATTCCTATCGGGCCACCGCTTGGAGGATTGGACCTCACACGCCATAGGTCCGAGCAACAGCGTGAACGGAAGACCCGTTTATTACTGGAAGGATGAGGAAGGAGGGACCGTTCCTGAAGGAGCCGGTCAGATAATCCTCGCGAACTGTACTGGAGTGACCGTTGAAGATCAAAATGTCAGCCGCGGCACCGCGGGTATACTCCTGGGCTATTCGGAAGGGAACGAACTCGTTGGAAACACCGCTTCCGATCATGATAGGGGAGGTATCTATCTCTACAGGTCCCTAGATAATGAGTTGGTCGATAACACCGTTTCGTCCAACACCTACGGCATTTACGTATACAGTTCCGACGAGAACGCTATCAGGAAAAATAACGTTTCTAACAACGAGGACGGTATCTATCTCGAAGATTCCGCAAACAACGTGATATCTGAGAACACTGTCACCGGCAACGATGGAAACGGTGTCTGGGTCGACGACTCCGCTCAAAACGAGATCACAGGCAATACCGTTTCTAACAACAAGTTCAGGGGGGTCGATCTTTACAGAGCTGACAGTACCGTAATAGACGATAACTTCCTGGCGGATCACTCCGTGGGGATCGACATCGCAGAATCCGTCGATGTGAGCGTGTCAAACAACGAGATGGTCCGCGACAGTATCTACATGTGGGGAGACAGCTTGGAACACTGGGATTCACACACCATAGATCTAACCAACAGTGTGAACGGAAGACCCGTTTATTACTGGAAGGACGAAGAGGGCGGAAGGATACCAGATGGAGCCGGACAGGTCATCCTGGTCAACTGTACAGGGGTAACTGTAAAAGATCAGAACGTCAGTCACGGAACCGCAGGTATACTCCTCGGCTTCTCTGATGGAAACACGTTGATAAACAACGACGCATCGAACAACGATAAGGGGATGCGTCTTTATGAATCCCATGACAACGAAGTCAGAGAAAACAACGCTTCTGACAACACTAACGATTGGTTCACCCTCTCTTATGGGATCTGGCTTTCTTCCTCCAGCGGTAACCAACTGATCGGAAACCAAGCGTCGAACAACGCCGGAGACGGGATCTACCTGAGAGATTCAGAGGACAATTCTCTTGTCGACAACGACGCAGTGGACAATAACTGGCGAGGTATCGATCTCAGCAGGTCCGACAGCAACAGCATAGTTGACAGCAGCGCCTTCGAGAACCGGTTGGGGGTCCGAGTTCAATACTCGCGTAATATTATGCTTGAAGACAACGAGGTGCAGAAGGGCATCGAACTCCGGAACTCCGAAGCTGTCACGCTCGTGGAAAACAAGATGACCGAGGAAGGATTGTCTATCTGGGGCGGTCGAAAAGTTTACTGGAACACGCATGAAATCGATGAAACGAATACGGTAGAGGGTAGACCTGTCTACTACTGGAAGGACAGGACCGGAGGTACGGTCCCTGAGGAACCGGGTCAGATAATCCTAGCGAACTGCACCGATGTGACGGTAGAAGAGCAGAACATGAGCCGCGGCAGGATAGCGATCCTCTTGGGTTTTTCAAAGTCCAATATGATAGAAGATAACACTCTATCCGGGTACGATTATGGTGTCTACCTCAGGAACTCCGAAGATAACAGCGTCGTGAACAACATGCTTTCGGAGAACAATTACGGAGTACGTCTTTACGAGTCTAACGACAACAGAGTGACACAAAACAACGCATCGGAGAATACTAACCCCGGTATGGATCTATGGTACTCCAACAACAACACGCTCGCGAACAATACTGTATGGGACAACCGAAGACAGGGGATCCGCCTGTGGTATTCAGGCAAGAATACCCTTGTCCACAACGATGCTTCGGAGAACTCCTATGGGATAGCGCTTTCTGACTCTCATGATAACCTCTTGAAAGATAACGACCTGTCACAAAATCACGACGGCATACACCTTTTGGATTCCGCCGATAATACGATCAGAGCGAACACGGTAAACTACAACTTAGACAGCGGGATAGAGCTGGGTGCTTCTAAAGATAACACGATATCCGACAATAGAGCGTCGAACAACAGCTATGCCGTATATCTCGAGGCGTCTGATAACAACACCTTTACCGGCAATAACATCTCCAGGAATGAAGTCTACGGCTTTTACGCTTCAAAGTCTCTTGAGAACGTCATCTACCACAACTGGTTCGTAGAGAACGAAGACCAGGCCTTCGATGACGTGGATAACGATTGGGACGGGGGAGATCCTTCGGTAGGAGGCGATGGCGGTAATTACTGGTCCGATTACGAAGGCAGCGATAGAGGCGATAGCATCGGCGACGAGTCCTACGAAGTCGAAGGGAACGAAAACAGGGATAGGTATCCCTGGACGAACCATCAGATGATACATCCCGCGGGAAGTTTTGAAGCCGCGGTGGAAGATATAAGAGCGGGGGAAGCACCGGTCTTGAGTATCTACGAGGTAGAAGACGTGCATGAAAATCCTGTAGAGGGAAGGTACGAAGTAAAAGTGCTGCTAGAGAACAGCCCTATCGAGGAAGACCTCTACTTAAAGGATGATAAAGCCGAGTATACGCTACCGGAGATTACCGTCGCCGGTGAATACACCGTTGAGGTGATCATCGATGAGGTGGTTAGAACCGAAGACTTTTACGTCGAAACCGCAGACCTTAATCACATCGAGATCGAGCCGGTTGGAAGCACCGTTACGGCGGGTGAGACGATAAGCTTTTATGCCTCTGCCTACGACGAATTCGAGAACGAGATAGGCGATGTGACGGAAGAGACGGACTGGTCCATCGAAGATGGAGCCGGTGGAAACTGGACTAGCAGCGAATACCGTTCCGAATTTGCCGGGACGTGGAACGTCACCGGGACCTATGACGAGGAAGTGAAGGAGAAAGTTCCTCTTACGGTGGAACCCGCATCGGTAGAAACCGTTAAGATCGAGCCCGAAGAGGAGCAGACGATAATGTCTGGAGAGAAGATAGACTTCTCCGCTGAAGCTTATGACGGCTATGGAAACCTGATAACGGATGAAGCTAGTGAATTCACCTGGAAAAATGCCAGGACAGGAGGGAGATTCGGGAGGACCGAACCCGGAGAATACTACGTCACAGCTAGTTACGAGAACGTCTCTTCGGAACCGACCAAGGTGGTGGTGGAAAAGGCCGATGACACCTCATTTTCGTTCGCAGGTCTCTGGCTCGCGGCAGGCGTTCTCCTTACCGTGGTCATCTACAAGATAAAAAAGAAGGAGGATCGACGATGAAAGGAACGGTAAAGTTCTTCGATCCTTTGAAAGGATACGGCTTCATCGAGCCTGATGGAGATAAAGAGGATCACTTCGTTCATAGGACCCAGCTGGATGAGGGAGTTTCACTCGACCAGGGAGATAGAGTGGAATTCGACAGCCAAATAGGAGATCGCGGTTATGAAGCACTGAGTGTCAGGAAGATAGGATGATGCGGCAGTTGTGTGGATATAGTGATAAGATAAGCGAGAGAGGAGTTTAGATTTCGATGCAGACACTTTCGGGAATACTTTAAATATCAATAAATCATTCCAGAAGAGGTGATAGGAGTTGCTTAGGGAAGATAAGTCTAAAAAAAGATTGTTCTCTTTTGGAGACTTCTCTCAACAGCTGGTTGGAGGGTTTCTACTTGCTGGTCCCTTCGTCGTGACCGAGGAGGTCTGGGCGCTGGCGACTAATCTGGAATGGTACCAGTCTTTGATCGCTACTTTCATAGTTTTTTCTATCGGGTACGGCGCCCTTTATAAAGCTAATGAGGAAAGAGAACAGGAAATGGAGCGTAAGTTCCTTGGAATACCCCTTCGATTCTTATCATTGGTGTCCGTTTCATATTTATCTGTGACCCTACTATAGTCAAAGACGTAACTTTTTGGTAATTTTCTTACGTCTTTGACTAGTTGTGGAGGACTATTGTCCTCCTTTCACTCGGAAAGTATTCCTCGTGATGTGGATGACACAGTGGAAGTAAACCTCCACTTACTCGCAAGACACCTGTCTTGCTCACGCAACGCAATTGTAAATAAGTTGTGTCTTCCACTATAATTTTGATATTCGGAGCGGTAGAGACATTTGAAGCCACCATCTTAATCGCTGTAAGAGTGGTAAGCATAGTTTCCCTGTTCAGCATTATCGGAGCAGCTACCGCCGATTCTTTATTTTGAAGGAAGCTTGCGGTGGTGTGGTTAGAAAAACAGACGCAGATCGTAATTTCTAGGAGGGTTTTGCGGCTTTTAGTTAATGTGTAGGAAGGGGATATGAGACACACTCCTTAGAGAAATAAGTCGATCCTCTGAGGCTGTCAACTTTTTAGTGATATATCAGGAAAACTACTTACCGATTTTTTGATATAATAGGAGGGTTGGGGTAAATAATATAAGCTAGTAGTCTTGTATTATCTATTAGGAATGTGATAATATGGTAGAAAGGGAAAAGAGGATAGAAAACCAAGAGAAACTCAAAGAGATCAACCATCTTTTAAAGGGAGAGGATGTAATAAAAAACAAGCCCCAGCCCCGGGATTTAGCGGACGATAGCTACGAGATTACTAATGAAACTCTGTGTATCCTCTCTAGTGAGTATAATATTTTGATCATACACGACGGGGTGGCTGAGATGGTAAACGACCTCTCACCAGAAGAGATCGTGGAAAAGATAAAAGAATACGCTCATGAGGACTAGGAAAAGAAAGCAGAGTAGAGAAAATAATCGGTGTTATTGGGCGTAGCACCATATCTATAGATTTATTATCTCTAAGGGGAAAGTTGATCATTAGTGAGAGGGTGATTTCAATAAGAGGTGAGCAGACGACTTCGGAGGAGGAACCTGAGAACTAACTGCAAAACGAATTTTTTTTGAAGATTGGGCGGAAGAGGATAATGGTGGTATTTTAGGATACAATCGCTTCTACTGTTGTTTACTGTTGTCGTAGGGGTTGTAGTTTACAAGAAGGAACGGTAAAGTATGATCGGCAAGTGAGAAGAAATCTATTCTCTTATTTTTCATATCCCATCACTCCCGCCCGATGAGCGATGGCGGAGTTAGAGTTGGGGGTGAAGAAAAGTTAGACTGAAACACGAGAAGATGGTAAGAACGAGATATCCGTTTGAAACTTTAAATATTTTAAAATTACTTCTAGTGATATCCAGGTAAGGTTGATAACTCCTCCATACTTTCTTCATAAATTTCTAACTCGATTAGGAAAACAAAGAAAAAGATAAAGAAGAGGAATATTTCGAAGCCCGTGAAACTGGTATACAGGAAGATAAAGAAGGTTCCTGAGCTAGGCTTTCGTCAATTTTTCCTAAGTTATATATATTCCCAGGTGGCTTATAAACAGGAAAAATAGATCAAATCACGTTTAGATAAAACGGAGTGAGAATAAGATGGATAAAAAGATAGTATCTCTGTCGTGTTTAACCGTTCTGTTCTTGGTGCTGTCCGGGTTTTCCTCCGCCGCCGTTCTTTCCGGAGGAGATCATGAAGAGGAAAAGGAAGTAGGACAAGTTCCAAATGAAGATATCATTTCTTCCCGACCGGCGGCGGAGATGAAAAGATCATATGATGACTCTAGAGTTCTGTTAGAGAGCGAAGAGAACGAACTTGACTCGTCTGACTTCGTGCTGAAAAGCGATAAATCTTGGTCTAACGCCACTGGTAACAATCCAATTATGAACATGTACGGCAGCATGGGGTCTGCGATAGGATATGGGGATATAACAGGAGACGGTATGACCGAGATAATAACCGGGTCGAACGATTTCAACAGCGATCTTACGGACCCGAAAGATCAGAGAGCTTTGAGAGTTTGGAACTACGCCGATGAAACCGGAGAATTGGAGTTGATGGCGGAGAGTGTTTCTGAAGAATTGAACTCGATCTCTAGCGTCGCTACCGGTCCCACTGGAACAGGATATATTCTGACAGGAGGGCAGGATGAATCTGAGCCACCACGTTCTGATCTGAGGCTGTGGGAATATGAAGAGGGATCGATAAGTTTACTCGATACGGAACAATGGATAGATGACGGCTACAACAATACCATCGACGAGGTCGCCGTTAGAGACATCGATTCTGACGACAATCTAGAAGTTGTTACCGGCGGTTTATCTAGAACCGATTCCTCCGACGATGATAAAACTAAAGCTCAGATAACCGTATGGACTATCGAAGATAATTCATCCTTATCTCTCAGCGTTAAAGAAGAATGGGCTGAGGCCGAACAAACAGGCGTAGGAACGGTTCGAATAGATGACTTAGAATCCGACGGGAGTTATCAGATAATCACTGGCGGTCATACAGAGGGGGAACACGCAGAGGTAAGAGTGTGGGAGTGGAATGGAGGTGAGATAATCCTAGCGGATTCGGCTGTTTGGACCGAAGGGCGGGCGGATGTTTTAGATGTAGACACAGCTGATCTCGTAGGTGACGGTAAACCCGAGATCGTCACTGGTGGAGGCAACGAACAGGCGGAACCGATGGGGACAGGGGTAGAGGTCGCAGTATTGAGTTATGGTGAGGAAGGGCTAGATATTCTAGCGAGGGGGCGTTATTTCGTGAATCCGGAAGATGTACATGGAGAAAATTTCGCTAATTCCGTAAATGTGGTCGACGGAAACCTCGATGGTGATTTGGAAATCGTAGTTGGCGGTACGACCGAGGGGCCACATCCAGGGGGCTCAACCTTTTGGGGGATAATGATGGTCTGCAGTTATTCAGAGGGACAGCTAACCAAAGGTGCTGAGCATTACTGGCTCGAGGACGATCAGACGGCGGTAAATGACCAGGTCGTTACCGATTTCATAGGTGATTCTCATCCTGAGATCGTTCAGATAGGATATAATGCGCTGATGGAAGATATCGACCAGGAACATCATGCTCGCATCTGGGCATGGAATTATATGGCCGAAGCGGATACATCTACTTTGACGATAGAGGCAAACGAAGGAGGAACTACGGACCCTGCACCGGGGAGCTACACATATACCACTGGTGATAATCCTACAGTGGAGGCTATCCCAGACGAAAATTGGGTGTTCAGTGAGTGGACTGGAGACGTTCCGCCGGGAGAAGAGGAAGAAAAAGTACTCACTCTAACGATGGATCAAAATAAGTCTCTCACTGCAAATTTTGGGAAAAAATCATACTTTGAAGTGAGTGTTTCAGATCACGATGAGACCGTTATGGAAGGCGAACAAGTCAAAGTGAACTACACTGTGGAAAACACTGGTATGGAAGAAGATACACAGCAGATCAACTTAACCGTTGACGGCCAGCTAGAAGATACAGAAGAATTAAACCTTGGGGGCGGTGAAGTCTACGATGGTGAGTTCACCTGGCAGACAGAAGTAGGAGATGCTGGAGATCATGATCTCGGATTGGCAAGTTACGATGATAATGAAGAGTTCCCGGTATGGGTGTTAGAAGAAGGGATATTCAATGTAGATATAATAGACTACGATGAAGAGGTGATGGAAGGTGAAGAAGTCGTGGTCGAGTATAGGGTGACGAATACTGGAGATGTGGAGGATACTCAGGAGATAGAATTCACTGTTGACGGCCAGCTAGAAGATACAGAAGAATTAACTCTTGAATCCGATGAAGTCTACGATGGTGAATTCATCTGGCAGTCAGAAGAAGGTGATTTGGGAGATCATGATCTCGGAGTTAGCGGGAACGATGACGGTGATGAAGTGAATGTCACTGTTACAGAAATAGAAGGCGTTTATTTTGATGTCAAAATAGTTGATCCAGCGGAAGGAAGCAAACATGAAAAAGAGGAGGCAGTCATGGTCAACTACACCGTCACCAATATCGGAGAGACGGGGGGTACGCAAACCATAGAGTTCAAGGTTGATGGAGTAGTAGAAGATAGTGAAGAGGTAAATTTGGCCTCCGATAGAGATCACAGAGGAGAGTTTATCTGGCAACCTAACGATGTAGGGGAGTTCGTTCTAGCGGTTGCTAGCGAAGATGACGAAGACGACGTGACAGTTAACTTTGAAGAGCTAGAGTACTACGAGCTTATTTTCCACATAGAAGGCGAAGGAAACGTATATCTCAATCCCGACCAGGAAACGTACGAAGAGGGTACCGAAGTCATGCTAGAAGCGGTCCCATTCCAGGGTTGGGAGTTTATCGAGTGGACAGGGGATTACGAAGGAGATGAGGAAGAGATAACCATAACGATGGATGAGGATAAAGAGATCACCGCGCAATTTTTACAACAGGGATTCTTCGAAGTGGAGATCATCTCGCCGAAAGAGGGAGAAGAATTCGAGAAAGGTGAAGAGATAGTCGTTAATTACGAGGTCGAGAACACTGGTGATATGGAAGAAGAACAGAATATAGAGTTCCTCGTGGAAGGAGAAATCATAGATACTGAAGAAGATTTGAGACTTGGACCTAACGAGACTGAAGATGGGCAATTCATATGGAATGCTGGAGAGGAAGGAGATATCGAGTTGGCCGTTAGGAGCGTAGATGATGGAGAAACCGTTGAAAGTACCTCGTTAGTGGCGATCTCGGTGGAAGATACGCTCTCATATTGGTGGATCATCCCTGTAATCCTTATCGCTGTCGGCTTGATAGCCGCGGCGCTTTTGATTAAAAGAAAAGGGGGAAAAGAAGAGAAGAACCTAGGACCTAGAAACAGATGAGAGAGCCGGATCTACCAGTCTGTAGGAGATGGCGAGGGTGGCATACCTGGATTTACGTTAACACTGCTATTGTTAACCGTGATTATAGCGGTGCGGTCTATTACGATAAGAAATGGTGAAGATCAGCAAGGAAAAAACTTTTTCCTACTTCCTCTATTATTTTCGGTACCACCAAGAAAGTTTTGAATTTTAACTATGATTACTCGTGTTTTCGAATTCAGTTTGGTCCAAGGGAGAAACCGAGTGGGCCCGGCCGGATTTGAACCGACGACCGTCTGGTTATGAGCCAGATGCTCCACCGTACTAAGCTACGGGCCCTTTTCAGAAGGGCGTTTTTTACCTATTTGTTAATGTTATTTAAGATTAGTGATTTTTACCCGTTGGAGCCAAGATTTATTTAAAACAGTTCACTTCCTGCAGCGATGAGCAAGGAGGAAGAGCTCGATGAGGAAGAACTAAAGGAAGAGATAGAATCTTTGAGGGATCAGGTAGAAGGATTAGAGAATATGCTGGAGAATCTGATGACCATGCACAAGAACGTGTTAGAGAAAGCTTCAGTAGCTTCGGAAGTCGAAGAGAAGTACATGAAGATGATATCCATTTACAAAAAATTCGGCCACATCTCACCCGCTCAGGTCACAGGCATAAAAGATCCGATCTCTGAAAAGATAGTGGAGATCTTATTCGACACCTCTCCTCTTAACATAACTCAGATAACGGGAAGGCTGAGAGAGAAGAAGGGCAGCGCTTCGAGGCATACCGTGAGGAAAAAGTTGAAAGAATTGGAGGAAAAGGGCGTGGTAAAAGAGGCTAAACACGAGGGAAAGAAGGGTAAACATTACGAGCTCACGGATGAAACGGTCAGTAAGTGGGCAGAATTGCTCGGTATAAACAAATAGTTTGACCACCCTTATGTATATCGAGGTGTAAAAATGGATATAGATACCGACGATATGGACGATGTTGAAGAGCTGAAAGAAGTGATGCAGACTTTGAACGAGACCGTTCCGTCTCTGATCTCGGGGATAGTAGAGGCGATCTACAATACCGAGGACAGTGAAAAATTAGCTAAGAGCACGGCTAACTTTTACAAGGAGTTGGTCGACGCGGGCATGGACGAGGACAAAGCTTACGAACTGACTAGAGACTTCATGCAGAGCAGAGATATCACTTCGGTCATAAAAGAGGTGCTCAGTGACGCCGGAAGTTTCAAGGGAGAGAACTTCAACGAAGATATAGGCGAAGAGATAAAGCAGAAAGTCAAGAATAAGATGGAAGAGAAAGAGGAATAGGATGGGAAGGGAGAAAAGGAGAGACAGGAAGCCGCTGATAGTCGTGAGGGCGTTAGTGGCGTCTCTCCCCCTGATCCTCAAACTCGTCCTGGTTTTCTTGAAATATAAAAGGGCTGCAAAGAAGAGAAAGAAGCTATTCCGGAAAACCTTGAAGAAAGAAGGTCTGGATGATCAAGTCGCGGAACGACTCTCCAACGAGTTACCCGAACTCAGGATAAGGGAGATGATGAAGGACGGTGGAAAGTTCAAGCCCTTTTGAAAGAGTGAGTTCCCTGTCTAACCCAGTCAAGACTCGGGTTCAACAACGAAATCTTCGAATTTAGAAATGAAACTCTTCCTGTCCATCAGCGGCGAGCCGTCTTTCTCGACAGTCCGCTGCGAAGGACTCTTTTCTTTATAACCCTCGGATAACCTTTCAGAGAACGACGGTTTCTCCGTATCTTTGTAGATCTCTCCGGTCAAGATCTTATCGGTCTCTCGATCGAGCTTCTCGTAAACTTCAGCTTTATCTTTCTCGGGATCCCAATCAGTCAGCTTCTCTATCCTCTCTTTGAAGTATTCGGAGGTGTGGATATCGTTATAGGTTACGCAGGGCTGTAATATGTCTAGGAAAGCCGCACCGTCGTGTTCTATACCTTTCTTTATCATCTCTTTGAGATGATCGGAGTCCATCGCGAAACTTCTCGAGAGGTGAGTATAACCTGAGATAAGAGCTAAAGGTAGAGGCTCTACAGCGTCCTGGATGTTCGGTGAATCGAGAGCTTTTGTCTGCGTCTCCCTCGGTAGAGTAGGGGACGCCTGTCCTTTGGTCAGGCCGTAAACCCGGTTGTCGTGCATCATCACGAGGACGTCCAGATTTCTTCTTCCTAGAGCGACGAAGTGACCCGCACCTATACCCAGAAGATCGCCGTCTCCGCCGTTGACTATCACGTCAAGGTCCGGGTTGGCCATCTTCACACCGGAGGCGAAGGGTATCGCCCGGCCGTGTAATGTATGTACGCCGCTGACATCTACGTAATGAGGCATCTTTCCGGAGCAGCCGATGCCTGAAACTAAAACGGTCTTTTCAGGTTCCATCTCCAGCTCGGAAAAAGCTCGATAAAGGCTAGAGACTATACCGAAATTTCCGCATCCGGGACACCAATCTATCCAATTGTCAGTTCCATATTCACGGGCCATGCTTCAACACCTCTCTGTTCGATCCACCTTCGATAACATTTTTCACCGACCTCACCAGCTCGTCCCTGTAGATAGGTCTTCCCGTGTATTTTACCACTTCGTTTTCGATCCGGAAGCCGGTTTTTAAAGAAACCACTTCAGAGACACGAGCGGAGTAGCTGTGCTCGACCGCAACGACCTTATCTGCTTTTTTCAGGTACGAGAGCACTTTTTCCTCCGGAAAAGGCGAGAAAGTCCGAAGGTGAAGGTAACCGACCTCTTGTTCAAGAGCTTCTATCGAATCTATAGCGACATCTTTCACAGATCCCCATCCCACTACAAGGTGGTCAACATCATCCGGGCCGAAATAGATAGCTCTCTCGTCTTCGTCGATTTCTTTGTCCGCTAAATCCAATTTATTCATCCTCTTCTCTTTCATCTGAACCCTCTTTTCGGGGTCTTCTATAACATTTCCAGATTCGGTATGTTCGCTGCCCGTGTACCACATGACTTCCTCTCCGAGAAAAGCCCTCTCTGAGATAGGGCCGTCCTCGAACCTTCTGTAGTCTTCTCCTCCTTCCCAGAGCTCTCCTCTCTCTATGGTCAAACTCTCTATCTCAGGAAGGGGAACGGTCCTAACCATATTCGCCAGGAACTTGTCGAGAAGATGGATAACAGGAGTTTGATACTTCTCGGCGAGGTTGAAAGCTTTCACCGCGTCCCTGAAAGCTTCATGATGGTCCCCGGAAGCAAGTACGATCCGGGGAGAACTGCCGTGAGAGGATTGAAGCGCGGTCATAAGATCGTCCTGGCTGCCTCTCGTCGGTAAACCCGTACTGGGTCCACCTCTTTGATAGTAGGTTATAACCATAGGAACCTCGTTTATCCCCGCCCAGCCCAAACCCTCGGT
>JAZKSH010000044.1:0-14869 GCA_036626195.1 Thermoplasmatota archaeon
ATAGGAGATTTTCTCAAATAACACACTGATACTGGAAGAGTGGATGTTGTCTGAGACCTTTTCAAAGGCTCTTTCCGGCGGATCTCCTCTGCTTATGTATCCTCCAAGGTGGAACAGAGCGTTTGGAAAGTTGTTCTCCATCTCTAGAATGTTATCTCTCTGCTTATACGGGAAATAGGACGTGAAGAAACAGTATATAGTTATAGAGAGCGCTATGCCCCACAACGGAAGTATAGAAATGAGATAAGAATAGTCATGCCTCCAGTAAAATCCAAAAAATATAAGAGGGGCTCCCACACCTAACGACGCCGCTATGACCAATTGCTTTTCTCGATCGGTGAGAAGGTCAGGTAGGGAAAGAGGGGCTCTCATCGTCGGTCGGTATCCCAGTATATGTACTGAATATGTAATGAACCCAGCGGGTATGACTACGTCCAGTAAAAATATTAACAGTATGGCGGTGGATTCCCCAATGGCTAGAACGGGCAAAAGCGCAGCCAAAAGCAATGGTAATATGCTACCCAAAGAGAACAATGCCATGGCAGGAACCGTCAATGCTTCTGCAAAGCTCCTCATCTTGTTCTCCGTACCCTGAACTGCTATATCGTTCGCCTTTTCCAAGGAACGGTTGATATCCTTTTGGCTCTCTTTATGTGCCGCGTTTCGGATGGTATATAGACTCCTTCTGAATTCTGGGCTCCATTTCCCCCATTCATCTGCAAAAGCCATTAAGGAATCCTCGATCTTGCTGTATTTTCTCATCTCCACATCCCATATTATCTTCCGCAGTTCGGAAGACAAAGGTTCCTCGACACTGTCCGCAGCGTACTCTATTGCCCTTGACAGGTTCGGGGTCAGAGACATGGCCATGATCATATAATTGATAGCCTCTGGCATCCTCCCAATAGATTTTGCTCTCCTCCTCTTGGCCATATAGCTTGGTAAGTTCATTACCACTCCTGCAGCCACGATGGGTAATATAATGGCCGGCATTAATATCGTAAGTTTGAAGATGAACGGGATACCGGTGAAAAAGAGGATATAAAAGAACGCACCCAGGGAGGCTAAGAAAACCAGGATACCCACAAGATAGGAAAAATATCGAACTTCAAAGGGTTCAGCGTCTATCTGGGCGAACTTTATCGAACTCTTGAATTCGTCCTTTTCAAGAGATTCCTTCTCCTTCTGATGATCCCTCAAGGCCAGCTCATACCGATGTTTGGCTCGTTTAAATTTTGGACTGCTCGGAGAATGTTTCTTTCGAATCTCTTTGAACTTCTCCTTCTCCTCTTCCACTTCTTTATCGAGCTCTTTAGCTTTTTTCTTCCGCTTCTCTTCTCTCTGCTTCCTCAATTCGGATATTTCCAATTGGAAGAGGTTACTCGCGAACTTGCAACCTTTCGTGAAAAGACCTCTTTTTTGATCTTGATTCGCTTCAGGCATCTCAGAAACTCTCCTGGAACCATTCTTTCCAATTCTTTACCAGTTCGTCGTAATCTACCCCGCCGTACACCTCCATCTGGTTTTCCAACAACTGCCAGAATTTGGTGTTATATTCTGGGACATAATCTGCTTCTAATAATTCCAGTCGGTCTTCTTCTCTAGCTCTATCGACCACTGCGGATTTGATCAAAGCTCGCGCCCGGATGTTTTCTTCAGCTTCTTCTATCGACATCTCCCAATCGTCCGCTATCTCGGTGAGTATCTCTGACGCTTCTCCAAAGTACTCCGTCTTCTCCAATGTATCGTTTTCAGCTGAGTACAACATAAGGTCATTGAATAAATCCCTGCCTCTATCCAATCCGACGTCCGCATCCACTGTAGCGGGGATCTCATCCTTAACCACTTCAGAAATCTGGGTAGTCTTTCTTACCAAACGATGTAAACCTTTCGGCCGCCTGTAATTGCACATCACCACTCCGTCCGTGGCTGCAAAGGATTTCGGCGGTATATTCAGGTCGTAAACCACTCTTTCATACACTGCCTTCGGTGAATCGGCATGGATAGTACCCATGACAGCACTGCCGGCTGTGCCTGCTCTCATCGCCTCGTACAGTGTCCTTGCTTCTTCGCCTCTTACCTCACCCATCACGATAGCTGACTCACCCAGCCTTAAGGAAACCCGGAGAGAATCTTCTGCGCTCATCTCACCTAGGCTTCCCATACCGCTGGACTGCACGTGCATAGACTGGACTTTATAACCTTCTTCTTTGAGAGCAGAGCAGGGCAGCTCCAACGTATCCTCTATAGTAACAATCCGCTGACTGGGGGCGAATTCGAACATCAGAGCGGCAGCAAGTGATGTTTTTCCCGCACTCCGTGGCCCAGCAATTAAAAGGGTAGCGTTACCGTCTATCAGGAAGGAAAGCAGACCTGCCGCAAGAGGTGAAAGACTTCCCTGGTATATCAATCTCAGCAGCGTCCATGGGTTGGGTGAGTGCCTTCTAAATGTGATGGAAACGCCTTCGGGAGAGAGGGGTTCTCCGATCACCGTAGCTCTAGTTTTGTACTCGGGAAGACTGCATTCAAGAACAGGCCTCGCCTCAGAAAATGCCCTACCGCTTTCGTACTGAAGTCTAGAGATGATGGAATCGGCGCTCTCCTTTGTGAGCGCTATGTTGGTGACGCACTTAGAGGGTACTGTATCCTCTAAATCCGTAGAAGATATGATGGTATAGATCTGACTTTCTTCAACCGGGGCGTCTATATAAACGTCGGTAGTCCTCGTGTCCCTCAACAGGATTTCGACTATACCGAGGCCGACTGTATATCTAGAAAGGATATTCGATAACATCCTCACTCTAGCCAATTCCTCTGAACGGGTCCTTCCCAAGTTGACCTCTTCGAGATTGGCGTACTTGTAGATCAACCTATGACCCTGTTTTTTCGCATATTCTCTTATGAAAGTGGGTCGGTGTCCTTTTTCCCTGCCGGGATAATGATCCAATATCTCTTCCCGTGCCAAGGATATTATCTTTTTCTGCCCCGGCGGCAGTGTATATTCCAACGGTTCTAGATGGTACAGCGTTTCCGTTTCTCCCGGCAATCGATAAAGCGTAATCTTGGTTTCCTCGACCAGATACTCCTTAACTTTCTCCGCTCCCGGAGGAGGTCTAAGTACTACCCAGGAAGAAGAGAATTTGGGTTTGACTCTCTGGTAGGACTGAAAAATGCTGCTGAACTTTCTTTTCAAATCGTGGTCGGCCTCACTGGTCGCCAGAGATGAGCTATCCGATGGCATTCCGGTTCTCGATTCCATATTAATACATCTCCAATATTTCGTGATATTTCTATTTCAATTTTAAAGGATTCGTAAAGGGATTCAATTTATCCCTTTTGAGTCGATTCTTCTCCTATCTCTCTCATGGTCATCTTATATAACTTTTCATACTCCTTTTTCAGATAATCGAGATCCTCCAGAGTCGAATAAGTGCATTCTTCACATTCAGAATGGGTATTTTTTGATCTATCGATCTCGCGGATTATGGTATTGAACTCCCTCTCATATTTTTCTATCCCCTGAGAGAACTTGGTGTATAACCTAGAGAAAACGTTGGATGGATTGAATTTGCAACCATGACATTTCAGTTTCTTCTTGTCTTTGTTCGAAAGATAATCGAAGTATCTCTCGACCGGATCCCTCATCGTGAAATCCTGTATGCTGTCCATGAAATTCACCAAGTTGTTCAATACGTCCATGGACGGACCGAAGTACTCAGTATCCTCGTAATGAGACAGAACTAGGGTGTCGATGCCCATCTCTTCGGACATTATGTCGAGGACACCGGTCAGACACTCCTGATCGTTCAGTGACGGCGCCTTATCACAATCCGTGCACTCCACGACTAGACGCTTTTTCGAGCCGCTCTGATCGATATGATACTCACATCCAAAAACCTCCTCCTCCTCATCCTCATCTAACCCTATCAAACCTTTCATGCCCTTTTTTCTCTCAGCCATGTTCTTACCTATTAAGGAGGTGATTAATAAATATTTATTCTATCAATAGCAATATCGTTTCCGAGTACAAGTTTTATATAGCCTCACAGCGGTAACTCCATTACATGGACACCTTCGCCCACATCACTATACCCTTGCTCATACTTCTGGCGCTTAGGGTAGATACACGCAAAGTTCTCTTGATGCTACCTTTCACTGTGGTGATGGATCTGGACTTTTTTGTTCCCGGTGCTCACAGACTACTGTTCCATAACCTATTTATCGGCGTGGTGATCCCCATATTGATCATCATTTACTTGCACAGATATTACCCCAAATACAGAGAGTATGGGCTGATAGCTTTCTTTTATCTCGTTGCACATCTGATTCTAGATCTAGGTGTCAGCATCGGTCTCTTTTACCCGATAATCACTGACTTCTATTACTTCGAAGCCGAGATGTTCTTCCAGTTCTGGGGGCCCGTCCCGGTACCTGATTTGGCTTTAGATTATGGCGTCATATCGGCGGAAGATACACAGATCGTGAGTGAAAATATGACAGCGGGTGATACCGCGACACAATATGCCAGCGTTTCCGAGATATCTTCCGGCTTGTTTTTGACTCTAGTCGTGGCCGCTGTTATGTACTATGAGAAGAGTTTCACGTTTTTAAAGGAAGTCTGGAAATTACTCATTGATATCAAGGATTTCGTTTTCCAGAAAATCAAATCCTTCTTGAGAAGGTGATATCTCAGAACTCTTTCGGTTTAGCTATCACGTCCTTCACTTTCATATCGAAGAAACGCCTGCTGTTCTTCCCTTCAACCAGTAAAATCGTATCCGCACCATACCCGGTTCCCGCGATAGCTAGAACGGGCGTTGGTGGGACTAACCCTGCATCCGTAGCCATGGATACGATCTCGATGCAGACTTTTGTTCCCTGGCCAAAGAGGCGGAGTGTGTCCGCGATTACGGTCGGAGTCATTATCGATCCCTTTTTCTTCCGGTAATGATCGTTCCACGAGTGGAAGGGCATCGGGCCGGTAAAGATGCTAACGTCATTTTCCTCCATCTTTTTTCTGTTCCTTTCTTTCAACTCCTGCTTGCCCTCCTCTCTAAATCCAGTTGAATGAGTGACCGCAACCAAGTTCCGTTCTTCGTCAAAAATATCCACTGCTATAGCTCCTGTCTTGCCTCGAGTGGTGGCTATCACGATGTATTCTATCCCATGCTCTTCAGCATAATCTTTAGCCGCCTTCAAGACCTCTTCCGTTTCCATGTCGGAAGTATCTATCATCTGAACACCTCGGTGAATTCAATGATTCATGGATTAAGAAGTTTTTGCGGCATGTTTTTAACGTCTTGAGCAAATGTCCCTCCATCTACGATAGAGAAATCGATTGATCATCTCTATAGCAAAGATTCGTGCTAAGCCACCCAAAAACTAGTCACTCGCGCTTTTCCTTGTAGTAGAGTATCACGCCTATGATCATTGCTATCAAGGAAAGGGGAAGCGTGAATCCAGGGATTCCATCATCCTCTTCAACTGTAACCGTGACTGTAGCTTTATCTTCATCATCTAAGCTGATTATTGTAAGCTCGTAATCTCCTGCATCTCCCGCCAACCAACTAAACTCGGCGGTGTGGTCTTCACCTCCGTCGACAGTTATATCTTCGGTATCTTTTACCTCTCCTTCTACCCAGAACTCTATGAGCTGAGTTCCTTCAACATCCCCTATATTGGTGATCTGATATTCAACAACTACTGTTTCATCTTTTTTGACCTCTGCATCGTGATCGAGTATATCGACCTCAAAAAATGCATCCTTCAAAGTAGTCACGGTGAATTCTTCTTCCTGGTTATCACTTCCTACTTTTAGGTCGTGTTCGCCAACATCTCCTTCTTCAGTTTCCCATGTGAACTCTCCCACGTATATACCACCGATCCCGATCTTCACTCTAGTCTCATTTTCCACCACTTCTCCTTCGACTATAAACTCGATATCCTGCTCACCCTCTACTTCTCCGGTATTGTCTATCCTGTATGTCACACTGACTTCCTCACCTTCCACGACTTCCTCGTCATATTCATATATATTCACTTCAAAATAAGCACCTTCCAACACGGTGACGCTCACTTCCTCGAGATCATCATCGCTCTCCAGAAAAACATCGAATACTCCCGTTTCATTTTCCTCGTTTTCCCAGGTGAATTCACCAGTGAAGTTATCTCCTGGAGAGAGAAGTATGTTCTCACTTTCACTGAAGATCGACCTACCATCTTCATCGTATATATCGAATTCTATATCCTGGCTTTCTTCTTCAGTACCTCTGTTCTCCACCACATATTCAATGACGACCTCGTGGCCCTCGATCACCTCCTCATCATAGGAAGTGATCTCGACGCCAAAATAAGCTTGCTCTTCCACTATGACCTCAATTTCCACTTCGGCACTATCATCCTCAGAAGACACTTGAATCTCATAGTTTCCCGGACTCTCCGTAGTCCAAGTGAAAAGCATCTCGATATCCACGCCTGGTTGTAAAGTCACCTCGCGCCCCTCCTCGTATACTATTTCTCTTTCTCCATCGAAAACTGTAAACTCTATATTCTGGGTATCTTCTTCTTCACCCGTATTTTCAATCCTATATTTTACCGATATCTCCTCGCCCATCTCGAATTCACTACCTTGCTGCGGTTCGATTATCTCTACTTCAAAATTTTCTAGACCAGGTTTGTCCTCTAAACATATTTTCTGCCGAGGTCTATTATTTTCTTGAGATGATCCTACATATCCTGAAGAAAAAGACGTGCTCCCTATCCAGATAATCAATAGAGCCACAACGCATAGGGTTATAGTCGCTTTGGTTTTATTACCCATGATATACTTTAAACCAATCCAATTTATAAAGTATTTTCGTTCTGCCGGCCATGTATGTATTCATACGAATCTGTCAGTTAAGCGCATCCCTTTCAAATATACAACGATTCCATCTCAGTACGGTGTTGGTTTTAGGCTAGAACCATGATTCTGATATTTGGAAAACACAATACTCTATCTTTCGTCCCTATCCTCATCAACTTTTCCAGGGGTTCCCTTCACCACGGAGACCGTACAGTCCGCATGTTTTAGAAGGCGCTGCGTGGTGCTTCCCATGAAGAGTTCTCGAAAACCTGAGCTGCCGTGAGAAGATATGTATATCACGTCGTCTTTCTGCGATTGTTCTGATATCTTTTTATAAGGCGTGCCTTTAAGGATTTTTGATTCTGCCTTTACGCCCATCTCCTCTGCCAGATCTTCTACATCCTGGAGGATATTTTCTGCTGACTTCCTGATACTTTCTTCCATGTTTTCGGAGAAAGAGATTTTACCCACATCTATCACGTGTACAGCTGTAACCGGTATGTCTAAAAATCTAGCCAATTTCATGCCTTCTTTGACGCCTTGCATCGCCAGTTCCGACCCGTCGGTCGGCAAGATGACTCTACGATACATACTTCTTCATCGAAGAGGCTGTATTATATATTTTCGACACACCCTATAGCATAACTATATATGCTAGTAGCTTGTAGAACGATCACGTGACAAATAGTAGAGATATAAAAAGGAGGTGAACTATACATGAAAGGAGAAGTGAAGTTCTACAACACCATGAAAAATTTTGGTTTCATCAAACCTGACGAGGGTGATGAGGATCTGTTCGTCCACAGAAGCGAGATAGAAGGTAACTACTTGAACGAAGGAGATATGGTCGAATTCGACACAGAACAGAGCGATAGAGGTCCCAGAGCTGTTAAAGTTGAAAAATTGGATTGAATGTGTTGGTATGTTTTTTACTGACTGACGTTTAATCGATCCTGCGAGGATCAAAAACTTTTTTTTCTTTTATTTTGACTTAGAGTTATTATAGCAGACGGAAGCTATAAATAATTACACTATCATTATCTCTGGAGGTAAGTGGTATGGACGGAAAGGCTCTAGCTGACCATGCTGTAGAGTATGGTAGGTCCGTCGGAGCGGACTATATAGAAGCGCGTTTTATTGACTCCGTAAATGAGAACTACTTTGCACGGAACGGCAAGTTTTTAGGTATTCAGAAGACACCGAATAGAGGTCTTGGTATCCGCGTTTTAAAGGGCGGGGGCATGGGTTTCGGCTCCCTTGATCAGTTAGAAAAGGACGAAGTGGAGGATAGAGTCGAGTCCATAACCAAGATGGCTGAACTGAGCGGTAGAAGAGAGGGGATTAAACTTTCAGAAGAGGATACCGTCCAGGAGAGTTGGAGTGTTTCGGTCAAAAGACCCTTTGAAGATATCTCTCAAGAGGAAAAACAGGAGTACGTCGAAAAGTTGGACGAGGAGATCGAGAAGAGCGGTACTGGAACACTTCCCTTTAGGAGTAAGATAAAGAACAGGATCATATTCCTACATATGCACACCCTGGATAAGTATATCGTGACTTCCGACGGGTCGAAAGTCAATTCCGACGAGTCCTTCATCTCCTTGTACCTGGTGATGAACGCCAAGACCAAAAACAGGAGAGAACAGAGGATGCTGGGCAAGGGCAGCAGTTCTGGATGGGAATGGCTCGAAGAAGAGAACGTACGGGATTTTATAGCTCAAGAGGGTGAAAAACTCGTTCGATCGGCTCAACGGGCCGAGGAGATGGACCTCAGCCAACCGATAGACGTGGTCGTCGGACCCGAAGTCTCTGGTATAATGGCGCATGAGAATGTTGGACATCCCAGTGAGAGCGATAGGATAATGGGAAGGGAAGCGGCCCAGGCAGGCGAGTCATTCTATGAAGATATCCTGGGTGAAAAGGGTTTAGAAGAGAAAAAGAAGATCGGTTCTGATGCCGTCACAGTGATAGACGACCCAACCATGGAGGGGAGCCCGGGCTACTATGAATATGACGAGGAATGCGTCGAAGCTGAGCCCCGCTATCTGATAAAGGACGGTTATTTGAACGACTTATTACTGAACAGGGAGTACGCCTCTGTTTTCAACAGCGATTCGAACGGTGCCGCGCGAGCGGCCTCATACAGCAGGGAACCGATACCCAGGATGTCAAACACCTATTTCGATCCCGGGGAATACGGCAAAGAAGAGCTGATAGAGGACATAGATAAGGGGATACTGATGAACAGCTTCACCGAGTGGAACATAGACGACAGGCGTTTCCACAGCAAATATGTTGGTCTAGAAGCCTATTTAATAGAGAACGGGGAAATCACCGACACCATGGTAAAACGACCGACATTGGAAATTACCACGCCTAGATTGTTGAAGAGCGTAGACGCCGTCTCCAAGAATTACGAACGACGGATGAACTTCTGTGGAAAGAGCGATCCACAGCAACCAGTTCCTGTATCCACGGGTGGTCCTTATCTCAAGTTGAAGGATATGAGGGTGGGATGAGATGGTGGGAAAAAGATTCGACGGAGAATTGTTGAAACTCGCCGTGGATACCTCTGTAAGATCAGGGGCAAAAGAGGTAACCACCAAACTCGTGGAAGAAGAGAAGCACCAGATCAGATTTTCCAAGTCCTCTATCGACGTGAACAAGGAGTGGAAAACATACTACCTGGATATCTTCCTCTCAAAGGGACATCGATTTTCGCTCGGCAGAAAGATAAACGCCCTTACGATCCAGGACCCGAACAAGAAGAAGATAAAGAGAAGGGTGCCAAAGCAAGTAAAACTATTGGACGAGATGCCGAAAAGCAAGCTCTATTGGGGTATGGACAAGGACTCACACTCCCATTATCCCTCAATAGATGGTTTATACGACAAAAGAATCGAGAATTTCAGTGATAAAGCGCCGGAGCTGGCTAAGGAGACCATCGATATCTCTGAGAAAGCCGGAGCCAAGAACGTGGCCGGCGTGCTACACTCTGGAAGCAGTAAAGTGGGCGTACTGACCGGTTATGGGAACGGGGGTACCTATAAAAATTCGTACTGCAGGACCACCATACGTTCATATCGTGATAAGACCAGCAGCGGTCAAGGATTGGTCGCTACCAGAGACCTTTCTGGTATAGAAGATAAATTCAAAAAAGCGGGGAAGAAGGCGGGGAGACTGGCTAAGCGGAGCGCCGGAGGAAAGGAGGGAAGTGCCGGTACTTACGATCTGATAATGAGTCCCGCCGTAGGTGCGAACATATTCGGTAATCTCTTGAGCGGGGCAAATCCGATAATGATGATCTCGGGGATGAGCCCGCTTAAAAAGAAAACGGGCGAACAGATCGGGCCGGAGGGACTCACAGTGATAGATGATCCTCTGATGGAGGACGGCCTGAACAGCAGGCCTCTTGACTCTGAAGGTACGCCCTCTGAAAGGACGCCGCTGATAAAAAACGGCAGCTTCTCGGGACCCATACACAATACTTCAACGGCTAAATTCTGGAGGTTCATAAATACGATAAAATTGAGGTTCTGGAAGAGGCCGAAGACTACGTCCAACTCGACATTGGGACCGATGGGCATGACCGGGACCGAAGAGGACCCTAGAGCTCTGATGCCCGCACCGACGAACTATCGATTTAAGAAAGGCGAGTATAGTTTAGAAGAGATGATCAATACCTCTTCAAGACCGACGATATACCTCACTTCGAATTGGTACACCAGATTCACCAATATGAGGGAAGGTGAGTTCTCCACGGTCCCTAGAGACGCCACTTTTCTGATAAAAGACGGCGAGATAAAAAAGCCGATCAGGAACCTGAGGTTGAAGGGCAACCTTCTAGAGATGTGTGAAAATATAGAGGCCATCGGAAAAGATCTAAAACAGATAAAATGGTGGACGGTCGAGACTCCAACTTTGATCCCACACATGAAGGTAAAGAACTGTGAGTTCACCAAGGCTAAGGGAAAAAGCAGTTGAAAAAAAGAAAAGGTTTTTGACCGGATCCTTATTTCTTTCCCATCAGTACAGATAACTCGTTAGCGTGTTCGTAACTCGGATATCCGGCCCTTCTTTCTTGGAATCTTTTCTTTTCCATCATTTTTCTCACAGTTATAGTAAAGGGGTACGTGTATTTATATTATTCCTGAAAATAAAAATAGATAAGTGTAATATTGCGGTGAAGAAGTTCAACACGGGAGTTGGAAAAGGGCACTGGATAGTTTTTTTTGTAAAAAAAGCGAGTTGCGGCCGAACAATCAAAGCAGGAGGTAAAGCAGACCCGAGCCGATAAGCAGGGGGATCATACTTGTTTTTCGAATGATCTAAATTTATCTTCCATCTAACTCTTTAAGTTCCGGGTAATTCCACCTGTCCTTGATCTCCTTCACTTTCTTCCTGTATATCTTTTCCGACAACTCTCCCGTTGCGAGCTTCATATCCAATTGTTCGATCTCTTTCTCAGCCCTCTCGATCATCGTTTCTCTATACCTTTCGGCAAGGTTGTCCAAAGTGTTCATCAATCTTTTGCCCGCCTTGGTCATCTCGTAGACGATCTTCGGTCTTCCTTCCGGGGGGAAGACGGCGTTCCTTTCCACCATCCCCCAGTCGTGTAGCATTATGAGATGTTTGTCCACAGCCTGCCTTGTAAGGCCTAATTCTTCCGCTAGATCGTCAGGATGGTCATATCCTTCCCTCAGCATCTCCAGTATTTTGCACCTGGTCTCAGAAGTGAATATGCTTATCATTTCTTTGGTGAAATCCTTCATCGAGTACTCATGTGATAGGAGTTATTTAGCTTTTTCAACCCGAGTGTTGAACTTAACTAATTAGATGTTCAATCTATCTAAAATTATATTCAAGATAGATATAAATATTGGTGTCCCAATACCTATACCATACAAAGGTGAAAAAGATGGACGAAGAAGATAAGATGTTAGAAAAATTGGATGAAAGATTGGCTAAAGGCGAGATCTCAGAAGAGCTCTACAAGGAGATATTGTCAAGGTATCAAAAGGATGAGGGAAAGGAAAAAAATGTCGAAGACATAGATGAAGAAGTGGATATAGACATCGAGGAGCTCGAGGAAAGGGAGAAAGAAAAAGAAGAAACAGAATCAGTAGAGCACAGCTCTGCGGATGATCATGAAAAGACCAGAAGGGTGAGCATATCAGGGGCAACCAAGATAGACGGCTGTAACTGCGAGATATTTAGGGCGGCTGGCGCCTCAAAAGTGAATGGCGAAATGAGAGCAGATGACGCAAAAGCTTCCGGGGCAACAAAGATAGATGGAGACGTGTACGTTGGGACACTAAAATCCAGCGGGGCATTGAAAGTGAGCGGAAAGACTGAAGGAGAACGATTAAAGCTAGATGGTAGTTCGAAATTCAAGAGAGGGTTGAAAGTGGAAAGGATCGATTTCTCCGGATCTTTTAAGGTTCAAGGAGACGTAAATTGTGACATTGTCAAAGGAAGTGGCTCTATCAATATCCGAGATACATTGAAAGGTGAAGAGATCAGTTTAGGGGTCTCAGGAAAATCCAAAATAAAAAAGATCGAAGGTGGTGACGTGGTGGTAGAAAGCGAAGGGTTAGGCTTCTTTTTCGGTCTCGGAAAGTCCGGATCATTAGAAGTAGAGAGCATCCGTGGTGACGATATATATCTGGAAAACACGAAAGCAAAAAACGTTACAGGTGATAAAGTTGTCATAGGGCAGGGGTGTAAGATAGATACCGTTAAGGCAAAAGATCTCAAAGTCCACGAGTCTGCAACGGTAGGAAACAAACAGAGCTTGAAAGAGATAAAAAAGAAGTGAGGGTCTCTCATTAAAACCATCGGAACAAATATCACCAAATCTAATATATAGCAACACAGCGAAACCACACCCAATATCGAATCTATAGACTCCTAGTAATCCGAATCGGGTCTCCTAGATCGATTTTGAAGTTTGATTAGAAATTTTTTTATCCCTTGACCTCTTTATACTGATTGAGATGAACACCCATGGATAAAACGCCTGCGGTCCTGGTGTCCATTATCCTTATCCTCGGAATTGTATCTTCTCTCATGGGATGTACGGAGGAAGATGAGCCTGCTATCGAGCTCGATATATTGGATATAGATTTAAGAGAATATGACGAGAGTAATCACCGAGCCCCGGACGGTCACATCTTTTTATATCTTCAAGTCCACTTAAGAAATCAAGATGAAGATTCGGAGTTATATCCTGTCAGCCGTGATTTTGAACTTGATACTGATTCAGGGAATACGCACAATCACCACGACGTTATCGGTTTTCCGGATCAACTCGAACCCGGTGAAGAGGTGGATTTTTGGATAAGCTTTGAGATCGGTGAGGAAGAAACCGGAGATATCCTCCGTTACGATCCTAACTGGCCCCAGAAGGATGCTTTTGAAGAAAAAATTCCCTCTTATGAGGGGGATACTAAAAGTGACGGGATCTTCATCCAGCTTCAAAAAATTCGGGTGACTTTATCATCAGGGCATAGGGGAGTAGTAAACCGAAAAGTCCGAACGATATCGAAGCTATAAAGGTTATCGGCCGGCCCACATAATGGCTGAAATCAAAGGACCGTGTCCATATGAACTAGAGCCTAGAAATGCTATCACCGGGGCCAAAACTAGATTTTCGAGAAGCGGTCTATAAGGAAATTGGTGAATATTTTCACTCCTAGACCCTCAAAGATGGTTGGAGATAGGAACGACCATGCCTCCTTCGACAAGGAAGGTGACTTTCCCTCTTGTTTTCGCTAACGCTTCGTCGAGCGCTTTTTGGATACTCTTTTTCGGTTCCATGAAAGCCTCTTCTATATTTTCTTCATCTAGTTCGCTAACGGACCATATAGAGGAATTTGAACAAACCTCGACCATCTTCGCGGCCTTGTGATAACCCAATCTGTATTCTTCCTCTATCTTCTCTATCACATTTTCAGGATCATCCATTGACGCCATGAGATCGTAGAAGTTTCTAGGCCCTATACCTTCGGGACAGGCGGAAACCAATATGATTATACCGCCTTCCTTCAGCGCGAGTTTGCCGTTCTCAAGCGCCTTGTGACTCTGGTATAGATTTACGTCGATAGGATGGGCTGCAGTGACCACCACCTCTGATCTCTGGTCGATCGGCACGCCGAAAACTTCTTTGGCGACTTCTACCTCGTTGAGGAACGACCTTTCCATGTTACCGGCGGTCGCGCTGTGAACGTCTCCGTCTTTGTCCAGTGTCATGTTGAGCGCAAACACTTCGCCTTCAAATCTATGGAAAGCTTCCATCATGTCTTCGTGGACTGGGTTGCCCTTCAATCTGAGTGTTTCTGCTTCTTTATCTAATGCGAATTCATGATTTTGTGTGATGGTTTCGTAGGAAGCAACGCCGGGGAGGAACGACTTTCTACCGCCCGTAAAACCAGCGAAATAGTGCGGCTCGACGGTGTTTATTGCCACCACATTCTCCGCTTCACGCACTTTCTTATTGAATTTAACCGGGGTGCCTCTCTCCGTTTCGCCGTAGTCAACCGTCTCGTCGTTTTTCGCGTCGTGATGATAGATACTGTCTTTCTCCGTTTCGTATATCCCGCGGAATATCTGCTCGTATTCCTCCTCCGTCGGTTCGCGATGAGAGCCAGTAGCGACGATGAATTCAACTTCATGTTCCTCTATCTCCTCTTTCATCAACTCTAGAACTCGAGAAGTAGGTGTCGGTCTCGTCGCGTCGTTGACTATGAAAAGTGTACCATCATCGATGAATTGAGAAAATTCAGGTTTGCCGATGGGATTTTCTAGTGCTTCAAGGATGACTTCCTCCTTATCCTTCTTCTCCACTTCGTTGGGATAAAGGATCGCATTGACTTTTTCTTCGTCTATATCAACGGTCACCTCGTCGCCCGCATAAGGGATCTCGATCTGCATGGTCTACCAAGTCGTGTGTAGCATTTAATCTTTTTCAAATACTACATCAGTTGGAAAAGATTTAATCTATAGAAACTGTTCTTTTTCGTGATCATG
>JAZKSH010000045.1:0-14718 GCA_036626195.1 Thermoplasmatota archaeon
CACTTCAAGCACAGTATACATTCACTGGAAAGCACTCTAGAGTCTTTCTCCACATATTCTTGCACCTTGATATCCATGGGACAAACATCCCCGCACCTTCCACATCCCATACACTCCTCTTCATCGCCTTCGACTTTCAGCACCGAAAATTTAGATCCAGCTTTCAAGAACACCGTGATCGGACATATGTACTTGCAGAACGCCCGGTTGTCTCGAAGATAAAAAGCCAATCCTATCCCCAGCACATAGTACATGGCGTTGCTGCCGAGGAGCCAGTACAGCTCGTTTAGACTCTGACTCTCCACCGTATACCCAACTATATACCAGACCCCGACAATCAATCCGACACTCAGCGCGAAATGCACGTAACGCAGTTTACCCCATCCTTTCAGCCGGCCTTTACTGTCCTCGAAAGGAAGTAGGTCCAGGACCATGGCGGTCCAGCAGGCCCATCCGCACCATCCTCGATTGAACAGCAGCGGACCGAATATCTTCGCCACGAAATAATGAATCACCGATCCAGCGAATAGCCCGCCCAGCAGGTAAAAGAAGAAACCCTCTATCTGCATGTTCTCGTACTGCATCAGTCCTAGAAAACCGAGCATGTATCCGCCTACCAGCAACATGGTCATCTTCCGACCGATGGATTTTCTACTCCTTGGTAAGGCGGAATATATGCCCACTCCCAAACCGATCGCGGTCCCGATGTAAGTAAAGTTGAAAAGGTAAAATATATTATCGTTCAGCTGCCAAAGAACCACGGCGATAATCCAGAATGGAACAGCGATCCACAGCGAGGAAAAAAACTCGTTGTAATCGAATTCATCCTGCATTGTTCTTAATCGGATTATCGTGGCCCTTTATAAAGCTTGGATATACGAAACAGAATGATTCAATAGATCTCTCATCTTTCATTTAGGATTATGAAGTAGTAGAAACTTGTTTCTACATTTAGTCGGCAGTCCATCTTTCTCATTTCTTAACTTATCAATCAATAAGTCAACCCTGCCACATATATTTAAAATATATAGCATTGGTAACCCTACATTACCATGGTAACGAAAGATGACCATAACAATATCTATTCCCACGGGGTCCGAGGTATCAAATCACTCCTCCCGCATTTCAATATTTTTGAGTGAAACGAAAAAATTTGGGAATGGAAGGGATCTCTGATTCCTGCGCACTTTTTTAAAAAGATGCGTCCCAAAAGGCTTTCGAGGAAGCCCCTTGAAAGAATGGTTTCAAAAATCTAACGTTTCGATCGAATACCTTTCCGGCACAATCCTTATAATCTGACACATCGTTAATGATAATAACCGGATGTATCGATGATAGGATGCTGGAGACAAAGTTCGATCTGGACCTGGTCGATAGAGAGAGTGAGTTCAGAGAGCTGAGGGAGGAATATCGAAATGCAAAGGAGGAGAACGGCTCTACCGTCTTCGTATCAGGGGAGGCTGGAATAGGTAAGACCAGACTGGTAAAGGAACTCATAAAAAAAGCTGAAGATGATGATGCCAAAATCATAGAGGGCAGGTGCCTTCCAGAGAACTTAGAGCCCCTTATGCCCATGAAGGAGGCACTCCGTGAAGCTGATCTCTATCACCTTGTCTCCGGCGATCCTCCTCCCAAGATCCTTTCGGTTTATCTGATGAAGAAGGAGAGCGGTCTGCTCATCTCCAAGGCCGAGCGTGAGGAGACCGGTCTGGACGCGGATATATTCGCTCCGATGCTCACGAGCGTGGAGAGCTTCGTGAAGGACTCTCTTCAGGAGATGGGGAGGAGTGGCGAGAGTGGTCTGAACACCATAGGGTACGATAAATACACGATATTGGAGCAATCCAAGGATGATCTATCGTTAGCGGTGGTCATAGATGGTACCAAAACTGAGTTCTTGATAGACGATATGAAGGAAACATTGGCGGACATAGGTGACCGTTTCGAGGATTGGGAGGGAGACATGAAGGAGACGAGGGAAGCGAAGTCGAAACTCGATCATTTCATAGAATCTGGAAAGTATGACGGCGAACACCTTGTCGAGGATCCAAAGGTGAAGAAAGAGAACCTCTTCGACCATATACTCATGGGCCTCCAGCGCCTTTCTATCGAGAGGCCTGTAGTTTTGTTTATCGATGACCTGCAGTGGGCCGACCCCTCCACTCTATCCCTCCTTCACCACCTTTCATGGGATATCCAAGATGATAAGATACTCCTGGTGGGAACCTACAGACCGGAAGATATAGTCGACGTGGATGGAAAGGATATACATCCTTTGAAGAAGACGCTCCGCAACATGCTCCGTGACGATCTTTATCGGGAGATCGAGCTGGAGCGCCTGGAAGTCGATCAAGTCGAAGACTTCATCCAGAAATCACTAGGTGAGACCGATTTTGAGGAAAAATTCGTCCACCACGTACATAGAGAGAGCGAGGGCAATCCTTTCTTTCTGCTGGAGCTGATAAAACTATTGACCGATGAGGGTCATATCAAGAAGAAGGAAGGCGTCTGGAAGCTGGAAAAACCACTGGATGATATATCTATCCCCGATAAGATATACAACGTGGTGGCCAGAAGGTTGGACAGATTGGTGGAGGAGCAGAGAGACCTCCTGGAGTATGCCAGCGTCGTGGGGGAAAACTTCCAGAGCAACGTCATCGGGAGAGCTACTAGCCTAGAGCGGGTAAAAGTATTGAAGAACCTCAGTAAGCTGGAGAAGGTACACAAGCTGGTTCATTCACTGGGAGAAAGGTACGAATTCGACCACAGCAAGATAAGAGAGGTACTCTACAACGATATAAACGACGAGCTGAGGGAAGAATACCACAGGATAATAGCCGAGAGCTACGAGAACCTTTACGAGGACGAGATAGAGAAGGTGGTCGGAGAGATCGCCAATCATTACATGAAAGCCGACGATGTGAGAGCGGTGAAGTATCTATTGATGGCTGGCCGAAAAGCACGGGCCCAGTATGCGATAGACGAGGCCAAGGACTTCTACAACGAGGCCCTCAGTATGGCTGAAACGGATGAACAGAAGATGGATGCCTACAGGGGACTGGGTGATGTACACGATACATCTGGCAATCTGAAGGAGGCCATAGATGATTACAGATCCGCCCTTGAGAGAGGATCAGATGAACGGGAGAAGATAAAGCTCTACAGGAAGACAGCTCAGGTATACCTGAAGATCGGTGATTACGAAGATAGTATCGAAAGGGTGCACGATGCCTATGAACTCCTGAAGGATCAAAAGAACATCGAGCGGTTGAGACTGCTAGGAATAGAGGGGTTAGCCGAGCTTTACAAAGGGCACTTTGATGAGGCCGGAGATATATTCGAGGAGGAGCAGGACTTGGCCCGGAGATTGGACGAAGACAGCGCGAAGAGTCGAGCGCTTTACCATCTCGGCGTGAAAGCTGTGACCGTAGGAGAGTTCGACCGAGCGGTAGAGAAGCTGGAAGAAGCCAAGGAGTTAGCTGAACGGGAGGAGAACAATCAGGAACTCTGTAAACATCTGAACAAATTGGGAGACGCGTACTATCACAAAGGCGAACTGGACAAAGCCGAGAGTTATTACCAGGACGGTCTAGAACTCTCAGAAAAGATAAGGGACAAGAACGAGATCAGCCTCTATTATAATGATCTAGGCCGTGTCAAGAGAAGAAGGGGAGAATTTGAAAATGCTTTTGAAGATCTCCAGAAGGCCAAAGATATGTTGGAGAAGATGGGTGATCGAGACGACCTGGCCGAGACCTTGGGACATCTAGGATTTGTCCATCAAGAAAGAGGTGAACTGGAAGAGGCCCTAGAGCGGTTCAAGCGAAAAGAAGAGATAGAGAAAACTATAGGGAACGATGAGGGTCAAGCCAAAGCTACGATCCGGATAGCCGAGGTTTTACGGATGAAGGGACAACTTGAAAGGGCTTTGGAGAGGCTAGAAACGGCGAAAGACACATTGGCCAACATGGGTGACAAGGACGATTACGCCGAGTCCATCTACCAGATGGCCATGGTCTATCACAACCAAGGTGAACTGGATTACGCCTTGGGTCTCCTTGAAGAAAGTTACGATATCTGTGATAGGATCGATCAACACTGGGGTCTGATCTACATCGCTAATGAATTCGCCGAAGTCCATGCGGAAAAAGGGGAGCTGAAAAAAGGACTTGAACACGTGGATAGGGCCTTGGAAAGAGCTTTGGAGAGCGGGGCCAAGAACGAAGAGTGCATGGTACGTTTGACGAAAGGAATGATATTATCAAATAAGGGGGACATCGAAAAGGCTGAGGAACAGTTGAAGGAGGCTAAAACTTTGGCTGAGAAGATGGATAAAAAAGTATCTCTAGCCAGGTTCAACTACATCTATGCCAAACTTCAAAAGAATAGAGGAAATATAGATATATTCGAAAAGAAGATGAGCGAAGCCCTAGAACAGTTCGGATCGATGGGCATGGAATCATGGGCACGACGCTGTAGAGACGCTGTGGAAGCCGAGTGAATATTTAAAGTGAGAATCCATGGGAACAAAGTTCTAACATTCGCTCGTCATCGATCTCTATAAAGTGAGTGAACTGCCGATGGTAAGAGTTTTTTAATCATCATCCCTTTTAGGATACGTATTTGAAATCGTCATGAGGCGAATATCATGGATTCGGTTACATGCTATGGAGGCGTAGGGAAGATAGGAGGCAATAAGATTCTAGCAGAAATCTCGGATTCCTCCATATTTCTCGATTTTGGCCTCAATTTCGGCGAAGAGGGAAGATTTTTTGAAGAGTTCCTCCAACCGAGGACTACGTCGAAACTCCACGATCTTTTAAAACTCGATCTTCTGCCTAAAATCGACGGCATATATCGAGAGGACGCGCTGCGGCCCGACGGTTTGGAAAGTTTAGATCGCGCCTCTGCAGAACAGCTCTGGAAGAGTGAAATCCAGAGCTACGAGGAAGCAAGATCGGACCAGGGATGGTATCCAGACGCGGTCTTCATCTCTCATGCCCACCTAGACCACTGCGGATATCTTCCGTACCTGGGGGATATACCGCTATTTTGTTCTTCAGAAACTAAAACCCTGATGGAGAGTTTCGAGGAGATCGCGAACCTGACCGGTTTCGACGACGATCTGTCGAAGGTCCAGAGGAGAAGTATAGGCCACCTCGGTTCGAGAGCCTACTTTCCCGGGGAACCGAAGATCAAAAAAGAGGATGAAAGGAAAAGAGAGATGGTCGAATTGGAAGGCGGGGAAGACGCTCCCACGGGTAACGTTACACTTGAAGCGATGGAAGTCGGTCATTCCATCCCCGGGGCGCTTTCGGCTCTCATCGAGTCGAAGGACAAGCAGGTCGTTTACACTGGAGACCTGAGGTTCCACGGAAGAAAGGAGACTAAGATAGCGGAACACCTCGAAGGATTGAGACCCGAGGCGATGCTATGTGAGGGCACAAGGATAGATGAAGAAGAGCCCGACGACGAGGAGGAAGTGGAAAGAAAACTGGTCGACGCCTTCTCTGATACTGATGGATTGGCGATGATCGGGTTCGCCTGGAAAGACTTGGAGAGATATGAAACGGTCAAACGTGCATCTCAAGAAGTCGGAAGGATCCCCGTTTTCGATCCCAGATTGGCCTATTTGAAAGCTAGACTGGACCGAAGTATCTACGAGGAAGACGCGAAAGCTTTCGTCGAAAGGACGGACAGCATGCTGTACTCGGCGGGAGATTACACGAGGTGCAAGCATAAATGTGGAGAGCTCCCAGTTTCGGAGTGGAGCAACAGCGGGGACGTGAAAGATACGAAACATCTCGAGAAGGGGGTGACCGCAGTAGATATAAACGAGAATCCACATAAGTACGTGCTTCAACTCGACTACTACAGATTCAAGAACCTAGTGGATCTCGACCCTCCACCGGGTTCCAAGTACATCAGAGCCCAATCCGAACCGTTCAACGAAGAGATGGAGCTCTCCGAGGAAAGGCTGATCAATTGGCTGAAACATTTCGGTATCAATAAGGAAGAGGACCACAGGCCCATACAGATACACGCGAGCGGGCATGCCTGCGGTTCCGAGATACAGGAGATGATCGACAAGATCCAGCCCGAGAAGTTGATCCCGATCCACACCGAAAATCCAGATGTTTTCGAGAATGAGCACGGAGAGGTCCTGATCCCTCGGGAGGCAAAAGAGATCGGATTGTGAACTACTCCCAGCCCTAAACGAAAAAGGAGAAAGATTAAAAGGTCGCATATCCACTTCCACAAAAGGAAGTCGTAAGTGAAAGGAAGTGAAAAACAGTATGGCTAAAGATAGAGGGAAAATCGTCGACGATATATATCAAGTTGGAGAGGATCGATACGGGCTGAGCGAAGGTTCCTGTTTTTTGATAGATTCCGAAAAGAAAGTCCTTATCGAATCGGGTAACTCTCTATCAGTAAACACCATAGTCGACGATCTATCTGAGATTGGAATACAACATCTAGATTACATGATGCTCACTCATATCCATATGGATCATGCCGGCGGGGCCGGCTTTCTTCTGGATAGATATCCCGATGCGGAAGTCGTAGTCCATGGGTCGGGAAGTGAACACCTGGTCGATCCCACTACGTTGAAGAAGAGCGTCGAGAAGATCACCGGCGAGGCCTTCAAGTACTTCGGGGATATCAAACCGATCCCTGAGGAGAAGATAGTTCCGGTCAGTGGAGGAGAAAGATTCGACCTGGGAAAAGGTCACTCTATCCGGGTCATATATACACCTGGACACGCCCCTCACCATACCTGTTACTATGAAACAAAAACTAGATCTTTGGCTGTGGGAGACGTCGCGGGTCGATATTATCACGACGCGGACAACTTTTTCCCCACTACCCCTCCACCAAATTTTGATCTAGAGAAGAATAGGGAGAGTCTTTCTGAACTAGAAGAGTTAGAACTCGATCTCCTGCTGTACTCTCACATAGGATGGACCGACCGGCCCTATGAGAAGCTGAGCAGGTACAAAGTCGAATTGGAGGAATGGGTGGATGAGATAGAGAGGACCTATACTGAGCGGGAGGATAAAAAAGAGACGATCAGAGAGATCAGGAAGAAATACGGACCGGTATTGAATGAATCAGGAGATGGAGCCGAGGAAAGGATTCAGCATATCGTCAGGATGAATACGGAAGGGGTCCTACTTTATCTTAAAAAGCGGCGTGATCAAAAGTAGGTTTTTTTTTCGACTGTTCATCTCATAACAGATCAAGGCAATAGAACGAGTTCCTTGAATATATCTAGCCACAGATCGTTTTCTTCTATAACTTGCAGATCGGCCTTTTCGATGTTCCGCAGCGTCTTTCGATTGATATTTTCTCCCAAAATATTCAGTCTGATCCAGTTGAAATGATCCATCAGATTCCGCACCACGATCATCTTAGAGCGCATGTGTTCAAGCATGTATATCCTCCCCGAGGGCTTACCCACCCTTCTTAGTTCCTTTAGACCTTTCACCGGATCGGGCACCGAACAAAAAACCCATGTAGAGATTATCGCTTCGAAGCTATCGTCTTCATACCCTAGGTCCTCTATATCCATCCAAGATAGATCTACATCTTTCGCGACTTCTAAAGCTCTCTCTTCCGCCTTCTCAAGCATCTTTTCGCTGAAATCGACCGCGTGTAGATCCCAGCCTTTCGGATAATAGGCTATATTCTTACCGGTACCTACGCCCACTTCGAGCATTCTACCTCCGGACGTATCACCTCTCACCCTCTCGAATAGCTCTTCCCTCCAGGTAGAAAACTTACCCACTTCCAACAACCATTCTAATCCGTCATAGATCGGCGCGACTCTATCATACCGTTTTTTTACTTTCTCCCCCTCCATCACGCCATGATAACGCCCTTATATTTGTTAAAGTTTGTCACCAGAATTCACTCTTCGATTCAGCTCACGTCATCTTTAAATATAACACCCCTATACCTTAAACAGTTGACAAAGATGGACAGGAAACCATTGCTTTTGGTCCTTGCCTCGGCAGCCCTTTTCGGAGTGAGCACTCCTCTCGCCAAGGTGCTACTCGATAACATCGATCCGATAGTGCTAGCCGCATACCTGTATCTAGGTGCTTTCGTGGGCCTAGCTATATTCACCGCACTGAGAAATCTCGTTCAAGGAAAGACCAAAGCTACACCATTAGAAAAGGAAGATATCCCGTGGCTGTCGGGAGCCATCATCGCCGGCGGAGTTTTAGGCCCGATAAGCCTGATGTTCGGTCTAAAGTACGTATCCGGATTCGCCACTTCTCTGCTGTTGAACCTGGAAGGGGTAGCTACGGCTTTGATAGCGTTCTTGATCTTTAAAGAGAACGCAGGCAAAAGAGTCTGGATCGCTCTCATCTTTATGACCGTCGCGGGCGTATTACTTTCCTATGATCCGCAGGAGAGCAGTTTTGTCATCATAGGCCCTCTTCTCGTAGCCTTCGCGATGATATGCTGGGGTATAGATAACAACCTGACGAGACACATCTCTGAGAAGAATCCCGTCCATATTTCAGCTCTGAAAGGGATCGTCGCGGGCTCTATTTCTCTATCCCTTGCTTTCCTCCTCGGTAAAAATATCATCCTCGACCTGTCCGCTCTCTACGCGCTGACGGTCGGGGCGTTCAGTTACGGGATAAGTCTGGTCCTTTTCATCAAAGCTCTCAAAGGTCTAGGCTCTTTCAGAACGGGGATGTTCTACAGCTTCGGTCCTTTTATAGGTGCGATCGTTTCTCTCGTCCTTCTAAAAGAATGGATCGGATGGGTGATGTTCCCGGCCACAGCCTTGATGGCCATAGGCGTCTATATGGTCGTTACCGACAAGCATCATCACCCACATGATCACGAGGGTTTGACACACGCTCACGCTCATACCCACGACGATCAACATCATCTGCATGAACATGAGGAGGAAGTCTCAGAGGAGCACAACCACCCACACACTCACGAGATCGAGAACCACGAACATCTTCACTGGCCCGATTCACATCACAGGCACGATCATTGAACGTATACACGGGAAATAGAAGCCTATAAGGAAAATCTTTATTAAGATAGTTTCTTCACCTAACTTTTTAATAACCGTCACTGAACTCGACCGACCACATGAAAGGCATCGAAAACAAGTTCATACAGCTGCCGCGAAATAAGAAGTGGTTCATACTTCTTCTTTTACTAGCGTCCACGTTCATAGGATACATCGCAAGGATGTCGATCTCCGTCGCGCTGCCCTTCATCTCTGAAGAATTCGCCTGGAATATCCAGCAGCAGGGAACTCTAGGCGGTGTTCTACTGGCGATATTCCTCCTGGGATACGGTGTTTCCAACCTGGTGTTCAGTAAATACATCGATATGTACGGGGCCAAGTTGATGCTCAGCTTCTCTATCACGCTTTGGTCTCTCTCGATCCTGATAGCGGCTCTATTCCCCTATTATCTTGTGATCCTAGCTTCTCGAGTCCTGCTGGGCATCTCCCAGGGCGTCCTTTACCCTGTTGCGAGTAAAGTGGCCTCGAGCTGGTTCTCACCGAGTGAAAGAGCGAAGGCGAACTCCATCTATGTCAGCGGAGGGCCCTGGGGCGTGCTGTTCGCTCCGCTGATCCTCACCCCGGTGATAATGAAAACCAGCTGGGAATTTTCCTTCATCTTGGTTTTCCTACTGGGACTCTCTCTTCTTGTACCCGTCATCCTTTTTATCACCAGCGAGCCAAAAGGTGTGAAAAAAGAGACGGTCTCAACAAAAGAGTTGAAGTACTCCGATATATTGAAGGAAAGACAATTTCAGATACTTCTGGTCGGCTACACGCTGATGAGCGCGGTCTGGTGGGGTATGAGCTTCTGGCTTCCCACCTATCTCGTGGAAGCGAAGGGTTTTGACCTGAGCGAAATTTCCTACGGCGCAAGTCTGCCCTATGTGGGAGCCATCGTCGGCATGTATCTTGGTTCCTACATCAGCGACCGGTTGCAGATGAGGAGATGGCTCATACTGTTCGCGCTCTCCGCTGGAGGCGTATTCATCCTAATCCTCTCTTTAACCGGTATAACGAAGGTTTATCTCCTCCTTTTACTGTTAGTGCTGGTCTTCTTCACCGGCCAGATGGCTCCTCCTCTGTACTTCACCATCCTTCAGGGGAAGACGATGCCTGAGAAGATAGGGTCCGCTACCGGTCTGATGAACGGCATAGGGAACGGCCTAGGCATCATCGGTCCTATCTCTGTCGGGGCGATAGCGGCTTTGACCGGCTCCTACGAACTCGGGTTCGTTTCTCTAGGAATAATGCTGTTGATAGGTGGAGCTTCGCTATTACTTTACGATGGGTGATCGAACTTTCCTTCTGAGGGCTAAACTTGTTTCTGCTTCGACTTGAAAACGTATTTATACCAAGAGCTCCTTTGCTTATTTGGAGGATGAACATATGAAGATACTTATAGCAGATGAGAATAGGACTGCAAGGACTCTTTTGAAGAACCAGATGGACGTTCTGGGACATGAAGTAGAGAAGACGGACGATGAAGAGGAAGTCATAGATAGTTTGAAAAAGAAATCGTTCGACATCCTGTTCCTGAGCTGGACGCTGCCCGGTAAGAGCGGTCTCGAGTTGACTAAAAGAATCAGGAAAGGCCTCAAGGGTAAGAAACCATACATAATATTGATGGCCCCTGAAGAAAGGGAGAAGCTGGATCTACTCGGTGCACTAGAAGCCGGTGCTAATGAATTTCTGGTAAAGCCGCTTAACAAAGATCTGATAAGGTCTAGGATGAAGAAGGCAAAGATAACTCTCGATATCGAGGAGCGCGGACTGAAGATAAAGCCGCTCGACACGCTGAAAAATGAGCACGAATTACTGAGAAGGATGGCCGATATAGTGGAAGTGGTCCACTTCAATCTCAAAAAGGACGTACCTGAAAGGACACTCGATTGGATCGCTTCAGCGAGTCAGACCTTGGAGCGGGACATTCACCATAAGAAGGAGAAATCCTACTTGGTCAGCTTCTTAGAGAATGCGATGGAAGAGCAGGGCGAGGCCCCGAACTCCAGGTTGTTTTCCCGCACATCCATAAAAAAGATCGAAGAAGAACACGACGAACTAGAAAAGATGGTTAAGCGGTTACGGAACTACGTGAAAATGTACAAAAAAGGTGAAATCACCCCGAAAAAGATCAGAGATCTCTTGGAGGAGTACAAAGAACTGCTGAGAAGTCACCTCGAACGTGAAGAGAAGTATCTGTTTCCGCTCACCGCCAAGTACATGGATAAAGAGACTTCCAAGGAACTCATGCAGAGGTTTGACAACATAGACGAAGACGTGGGAAAGGAAAAACTGGAAAAGATCGAAAGAAATATGATCCAGAAGAAAAAGAAGCTGGAAAAGAAAGGGTAGAAGGGCACTTTGATAATAGGGGAGAAAATTCTAGTCTTTCGGTCCGCTAAAAAGAGGGAACGCCGCCTCCTTTTGAGTTAACAGGAGGTGGAGAAGATAGTATCAAAAGTCCCATCATCAGGGAAGTGAGTACTTTTACACTCATGATTAAAACTATCTCCCACGTTCCGAATTACTGGGATTTCGACCCAAATTTTTTATAATTCAGATTTTCTTTTTCAGAGGCAGAAATGATCTTTTAGAAGTAAAATATTTCCACGAGAATGAAAAAATGAAGAAAAATAACAGCGAAAACGGGCCCAATATGTGGGATCTCCAAGTCGACAATATGATCGATAACTATTCTTGGTACTGGTGGTGGTGGATCTTTTTCGTCCGTGATCCCGAAAATCCCGGGAGACCAAGGCAGCTGATGATACTGTGGTCCACGAAAAGTACGGACTTCATCAAGGTCATGGACAAGGAATGGTCTTTGGAAGAGAAACCTGAGTGGGACGGAAACAGTCTAGACCTCGAGGGGATGGTCGCGGCGTGGTGGTACGACGGCGATAACATGCAGGATCCGCTGTTCCTGGAAGAGGCGGATATGAGGGTCGAAAAAGATGGGCAGGAAGGCATCTTGAAGACCGATGTCGAAGGCAGCGAGTACAGCCTTTCCGGAGACCCGGATAAATACACGGTCAAGATAGACGATCCGGAAAACGATTTCATCTTTGAGCTGACCCCGTTCAACGACTATCTCAGCGAACATCGATATAACGCAAAGAGGTACACCAAAAATTACGGGTACAATATTATGAAGATCCACGGAATGAAACTGAACGGCAGGATAGACGGAGAAGACGTGCAGGGAACGGCTTACTTCCAAAGGGTGTGTGTGGACGCACCGGCGACACCGTGGTATTGGGCCGTGGTCCACGGTGAGGACGGCAGTTTCCTGCAGTACTTCAATCCCTTCATCGGGCCGCAGATGTTCAGGACCAAAAAAGATCAGAAGTCGCTCCTCGAATGGGGAGATTTCAGCCTTTCAGAATCGATATTGTTCTATCATAAAGGGACGGATAAAGAATACCAGTTCAAATCTCTCGACATCGAAAAGGAACTGGAAAACGGGCTCCCGACTTTCTACGTGACCGGCCAAGAGGACGGTCAAAAGATAAGTATCCGTCTGAGAGCGTATTCACGGGCTTTCTGGAGATTCCAACAGAAGAGACGTTTCGGGATGAAACAGGTCTTTTATTATAACGAGTATCCTGCAGAGATAACGGATTTCAGTTTCGAATCCGCGGAAGATTCGGTGAAACTCGAAAAGGAAGATATAGGGAAGATGTACGGGAACTTCGAACACTCTTGGGGTAAACTGTTCTAGATATAGCCTAGGTAAGGGTCTGCGGCAAGTTACCGGTAGAATTTAACGTAAATTTTCTAAACTCACTAATCTCGGTAAAGATAAAAGTCGAAAGAAATTATATATCCTCGCTCTTATTACAACCCAGCATGAAGGCACTCGAGGTCGAAGACCTGCACAAGACTTATCCTCAGTGGAGAGGGAAGTCTACGAAAGCTGTAGACGGTATCTCTTTTTCAGTAAACGAAGGAGAGATCGTCGGTTTTTTAGGTCCCAACGGTGCGGGTAAAACGACCACTATCAAATGTATATGCGGTCTTGTGGAACCCACTGCGGGAGATATATCTATATTCGGCATCGACGCCGTGAACGAGACGAGAAAAGCGGTGAGTAATACCAGCGCCGTCCTGGAGGGCAACAGGAATATATACTGGAGATTGACAACTAGAGAGAATCTAGAGTTCTTCGCCAGGCTGCACGGAAGGAGGATAAAGGAGGCGGAACCGGAGATACAGAGTTTGTTGAAAAGGTTCGATCTGGAGGAAAAGGAGGATACCGCAGCTAGGAAGCTTTCTAGAGGTATGCAGCAGAAACTGGCTTTGAGCTGCGCGCTGATCAGAAGCACGGATCTTTTACTCCTGGACGAACCGACTTTAGGATTGGATGTGAAGACCTCCAAGGAGATGAGAGGATTCGTACAAAAGTTGACATCTGACGGAGGAAAGACGATCCTACTGAGCAGTCACGACATGAACGTGGTGGAGGACGTCTGTGAGAGAGTCATCATCATGAACAAAGGGAAGATCTTGGCCAACGACAGCGTCGACAATCTGAAAGATATATTCAAGGTCAATCTCTATGACTTCATACTCGAGGGAAAACAAAAGCTTCCAGAGCTAAAAGAAAAGTATAATGTGACCGATATAGAACACGATAACGGGAACACGAGGGTGAGAGTGTCTCTGAAAGATTCAGATTCTTTTTACAACCTTGTGAATCATCTCCAGAAAAAAGAGCTGAGATTGAAGGAAGTCAAAAATTTAGATGCTCATATGGAAGAAATCTTTATGAACGTCATCGAGAAGGATGGGGCGGTATAGATGAAGGAACACATCATATTTTACTCCGTGGTAAAAAAGTATTTCATCGAACGGAAAAGATACTTCCTTAACACGCTCATGACCATTGCGGGGATATTCATCCTGTTCATGCTGGTATTCTTCGGATTGAGGAGCTTCGAAGCCGGCACCAAGACTTTACAGGGAACAATAATCGGTTTCGCTATGTGGATATTCGCCGTCATGGCCTACAGTGAGATGTCATGGGGTCTGCTTCAGGAGGCGAGAGACGGGACCTTGGAACAATTATATCTCACCCCATCCAGTTTCAGAAGGATATCTGCTTATCGTGTCTTGGGTTCTTTCATATTTCAGTTCGTACTGTTCCTCGTATTCCTCGTGATAATGATGGTCGCCACCGGACAATACCTGACTTTGAACCCTGGTGTGGTCATCCTTGTCGGACTGACGCTCCTTTCCATCTACGGTATCGGGTATATCATGGGCGGACTTTCCCTAGTATTCAAAAAAGTCCAGGCCGGCAACCAGATACTGCAGTTCCTGTTCATCCTTCTCTTAGTACTTCCCACGATCACGGATCACGCCATACTCTATTTCGTGCCTATATCATGGGGAAATCTTCTTATCAACAGGATGATGGTCGACGGCCTGACACTGCTCGATTTCACACTGTTCGACTACGCTATACTGTTGCTCAATTCCTTCAGCTACCTGATCGTCGGGTTGGTCATTTTCACCCTCATGGAAAAGACCGCCAAGAAGAGAGGTTTGCTCGGTCATTATTAAGGCGTTTATTCTAGCTCTCTACGGCGCTCATGATGTACTCGTGACCTTTTCTCTTCCTGCCCATATCTTCGAAACGGATATCCAAAGAAAAGTTTTCCGCAGCGATC
>JAZKSH010000046.1:0-14702 GCA_036626195.1 Thermoplasmatota archaeon
GAAAGCGAAAGATGTGCTTATGAAGACGATCAGGAATAATGCAACAAAGACTACGAAATCTATGAGTAAGGGAGAGTACCGCGGGAAGAGCATCCTCAGCCCTTCCCTGAACCCGAAGATGTACATGACCATCGAAAGTGACAGAGAGATGTAAAGGGGAACGCCGATACTTCCTCCGACCTCCATACCAAGAGATCGAGAAATTATCGAGTAGGCGCCTCCGGGACCTATCTTCATGTTGGTCACTATGGAGGACATCGAGAGGGCGGTGATCCCGGTGATGAAAAAGGCCAGCCCGATGACTACGACTGCTCCCAATAGACCTACTTGACCGACCACCCATCCGAGCCTCAAAAACAGTATGACTCCGAGTATGGTCAAAAGAGTCGGAACGAAAACTCCGCTGAGCATGCCGAATTTTTTCTGCTCTCCACCCTCTTCCGTATCCATCCTGTCTAGTTATAGGAAAAGAGGTATAAATAAGTAACACAGATTCTAACATAAAGAAGAAGAATATATCAAGAAGATAGTTGGATCCGATGAAAGATAAGCTGAGATAGGGCTGAGATAGCCACGTATTTCTGGAAGGCTATGGAACCGAGGATCCCAAGCTGAATCTTTTCTCTCAAAGTTTTTAAATGTATGTATAATATATAGAAGAATAATGAACGTTAACAGTCGATGGATGCGGATCGGTTGTGCGTTCCTGCTCATCTTTCTGATATTCACTGCATCTTCATTTTTGTCTCAGGCCCAAGAAGAGGATGAGGAGGAACGCTGGGAAGAGTACACTGAATTTACTGGAACTCTCAACTATATCTTGTTTGGGCTAGCTATCCTCATCCTCCCGTGGAGATATATTTACAAGGCTCTGATGAAGAAGTTGGACTCGGAAAACAGTTTTCGAGATGGGGTGCGAAGCCTTCACAGTTTTATGAAAAATCTGCACTATATAATAGGAATTTTAGCTGTTCTAATGATAACTTATCATGCCTACCTAGTGATTTCAAAATGGAATCTAGCCCTAGTGGTCGGTTTATCATTGACATGGTTTTATGTGATCACTGGTGCTATGTCGATTCTTGATAAAGTGCCCAGCGGTATCAAAAAATGGACCTACCGCATACACGGGAGCAAGATATATCTCGTGATCACAGCTATTGCCCTGTATTTAGGCCATGTTATTGTAGATTGATCAAATTCTTTGAATTCTACTATCTGTTGAGCTAGGCTATTATAATCTCATTAAGGTTATCTGTCTTCATCGACCTCCTTGGCAAATCACAAAAAAATTTTTATACGTCTCTTCTTTTTAATTCCTCGGTTGATAATCGACCCATCTCAAAGTGAGCTATAAAGAAACTTAGATGGAGGTCTGCCTTTCTGTCTTCAGAAAAAAAACATCTAGTGGAGAAGCCGTGGTCGAAATCTTCGGATCGTGTTTTGGACCAGTACGGGGTTTCATTAGAACAAGGGCTGGACGAAAAAGAAGTGAAGAAGAGAAGGAAAAAGTTCGGCCGGAACAAGCTGAAGGAAACGAAGAAGAAAAGCAGATTGAAGATCCTGGTAGAGCAGTTCAAAAGCTTTCTGGTGATCCTCCTGGGAGTCGCTGCGATCATCTCTCTCATCATCAACGAGGTCATAGAGGGTATTTCTATCCTCGCCGTTTTAGTCGTCAATGCCATCATCGGCTTCGTTACTGAAGCCAGGGCAGTGAGTTCCATGGAAGCCCTCCGTGAGATGACGAGGATAGATACTCACGTGAGAAGGAAGGGAGAAGTAAAAAATATCCCCGCCAATGAGCTGGTCCCGGGAGATATAGTTCCGCTGCAATCCGGGGATATGGTCCCGGCTGACCTGAGAGTTGTCGAATCCTCGAAGCTTCAAGCCGACGAGGCCGCACTGACTGGAGAATCGATACCGGTCAGTAAAACCTCCGAAGCGATCGAAGAGGACGTGCCATTAGCTGAAAGAGAAAACATGCTCTACAAAGGCACTTATCTGACTAGAGGAACCGCTGAGGGGGTCGTCGTTTCTACGGGAACAGAGACCGAGCTGGGCCAGATATCCGAATCTATAGAGGAAGCGGAGGAAGAGACGACACCATTGGAAAAGAAGCTCAACACCCTCGGTCAGAAACTGATACCGCTGCTTGTCGTCGTCGCAGGTATCGTGGGTCTAGCGGGGTGGATCAGAGGGATGGATCTCTACCTGATGATAGAGACCGCTCTCGCTTTGGCTATCGCTACCGTACCGGAAGGACTTCCTATCGTCGCCACTTTAGTTCTGGCGAGAGGTATGCTCAGGATGGCGAAGGAGAACGCCCTCTTGAGCAGATTGTCTTCCGTCGAAACTTTAGGGTCTACCAATATAATCTGTGCGGATAAGACGGGTACGCTCACGGAGAATAGGATGACAGTAAATAAGTACGAGATGGAAGACCGCTCCGTGGATGTCACAGGAACTGGTCTAGACACCCGTGGAGATTTCGTCTGCGAAGGGGAAGAAAAAGATAGGCCTGACGATCCGGTCCTGGAAGAATCGCTGGAGGTCGGCGTCCTGTGTAACAACGCGGCTTTCAACAAAGATGAGGGCGAGAAAGAGATAATGGGCGATCCTCTAGAAGTCTCATTACTTGTCGCTGGGATCAAAGGAGGTATGGAAAGAGATCAGCTACTTGAAAAGATGCCCGAGAGCAGGGAGATCTCCTTCGATCCATCGGTAAAGATGATGGCCACTTATCATGAGAAAGAGGAAGGGTATAAGGTCGCGGTGAAAGGCGCCCCTGAGAGCGTTTTGGAGTCTTCCTCTCACGTGATGACGTCGGAAGGGATCGAGGAACTGACCCCCGAACGGAAGGAGAAATGGATACAGAAGAACGAGCGTATGGCAGAAGATGGTTTAAGGATTTTAGCTCTTGCCAAGAAAGACGTCGAGAGCACGGAGGAAGAACCCTACGAGGGTTTGACTTTTTTAGGATTGGCTGGGATGATGGATCCGCCGAGAGAAGAGGTCAAACCTGCAATTAAAAAGTGCCATGACGCTGGTATCAGGGTGGTGATGGTTACTGGGGATCACGCCGCTACGGCGAAAAACGTCGGTTACAGCGTCGGTCTCACCGAGTCGGAAGATATCGAAGTTGTTGAGGGCAGCGAACTGGAGGATCCGGAGCGTCTTGACGAGGAAGGGTTCAAACGGTTCGTGGACGCCCCAATTTTTGCCCGGGTCAACCCGGAAAACAAGCTCGACCTGATAGAGATTCACCAAGAGGACGGCTCTATCGTCGCGATGACAGGAGACGGTGTCAACGACGCCCCGGCTCTGAAGAAAGCGGACATCGGTATAGCGATGGGGGAAAGAGGGACTCAGGTGGCGAAAGAAGCCGCGGACATGATCCTTCAGGACGATAATTTTTCCACCATAGAACGGGCCGTAGAAGAGGGCAGGATAATCTTCAATAACATCCGAAAGTTCGTCGTTTATCTCATATCCTGCAATATCAGTGAATTACTAGCAATATTGATCGCCTCGATAATCGGTTTTCCACTACCTTTACTTCCACTTCAGATACTCTTTTTGAACGTGGTCAACGATGTCTTCCCCGCTTTCGCTCTCGGAGCCTGCCAGGGGAGCGAGGATATAATGGACGTGTCTCCGAGAGATCCTGAAGAGCCCATACTGACGAGAACGAACTGGTACGAGCTGGGACTTTACGGGCTGATGATCGGGGTCGTGACCGTGGCTTCCATGGGGCTCGGCGGTCATCTCCTTGGCGTGGAGATGTCCGATTATCAGATAATCACGATCTCGTTTATGACACTTGCCTTCGCACAGCTCTGGCATGTCTTCAATATGCGGGAATTGACCTCAGATGTCTTGAAGAACGAGGTCACCAGGAACAAGTACGTGTGGGGCGCACTAGGCCTATGCACCTTGATCTTGGTCGCTGCAGTATACCTGCCCGGTATTTCCACCGTTCTCAGGACCGAGGATCCAGGTCTTGTTGGATGGATGTTGATAATCGGGATGAGCTTGATCCCTCTGGTTATAGGCCAGGTGGAAAGAGAGTTGAGGGGATGACCGACTGTTTGCTGTAGAAAGCAATAAGATATGGGTGCTTGAGAAGATTGAGATTGGGAAGGAGGCGTTCTTGAAGGACCTGCGGAAGAGCATTTTCCCGGTGATCGAGAAAGGAGTACTTTACGAATTGAGGCTGTTTTCACCACGACCAACGCTGGTAATCGGAAGCTGATATTTTACAACTCCCTGATTCCCAGCATAATATTTTAATAATATAATATCTTTATAATGTTTGGGCTTCGATCGATATGCGTTCACTCTGTATGTATTTGGGGATGTACATAGGTCTCTCTTCGATAGTTCTATTGCTTCTATTGAAGTACAGTCTCGATTCTTATAGAGAAGATCGATACAGTAAAAAGACGATCATAGCTATCATCTCCTCTTTCCTAGTGGGTCTCTTCCTTTTCTCGATGGTAGTATGGATTTCGATGACAGTATGGATCGGGTGGATTGTATTTCTTCCTTTCCTAATCCTACCGATAGGAGTTTTTATCATATATTATCTGGCAGAAAGTCTAGATGAATATAAGAAGGACGAAGATCTGAAAAAGATCGGAAGAAATTTAGCTATCATCGCTGTAGTCCTGATAATAATGGGAGCTTCAATTTATTCTTCGATCGAATATATCCGTACTCCGGATGCCAAGCAAAAATTCGTTTTAACACTGGAACAAAATCAAACCGACGAGATTGAGCTGATAATACCGAATCTAAAGGGAGATGGAAGATATTTTCCAGTAGAGGATTATAACTCGATAAAAGGTGAGGGTGAGGTTCAAAGTCACGAAGAGGGAGAATACATCAAGATCACCACCTCTTCGGAAACATTCAAGATAAAATATTCTAAAGAAGCGGAGATGTTTTCAGAATATAACGATGAATGGGACTTTCAATACGACAAAATAGAATACGAGGAAATAGAGGAAGTTGGACAGGAGATGATGAATATATCGTTCAGTTCCAACCAAAATACTACCTGCAACCTAAAACTGCGATGGTGGGACGAATATAATCCTAAGATAGGGTTTGGCGGGCATAGGGAAGTGGAAGCCGATGCTTATATCGACGATGAAACTGAATCTATCGAGGTTCTCGACAGAGCCGCAGCAGAGTGATGGATGCGAAGAAGTTGTTCTACTTATCGAGTTTCGTATCCTGTCGATATGGATGCTGTTTCTTGTGCTCCTATCCTATTAAGAAGAGCTCGGACTTGTTATTCTCAAAACGAATTTTCGAAGTAATAATTCGACATCTTTTTGCTTTCAAAAGAGTTCAAATATTCATATCGACGAACGGACACACCTTCACGCAGGTCGAACAGTCGCTGCCGTTCTCTATCCAGTACTTATAGCATTTTTCATGATCTACAGCCCATCTTTTGATCCCTTCGTTATTCGATCTGTTGACAGTTTGGAAGGAAGGTTCTTTTTCAGATCGGATTGCATTCGCTTCACAGGCTTCTGCACATCTACCGCAGTCCTTACAGAATTCTTCAACGCCTAAACTGATAGGTTTATCAGTGGCTAAGGGCATATCCGTAAAGACTTTACATAATTTGATACAGGGACCGTATTCCGGGGTTATCAACAATCCGTTTCGACCCAGTTCTCCTAAACCGGCATCGACAGCTAGTGGTATACTCAAAGCGGTGTCGTTGCCCATCGGGATAGCTTCGTAACCTAACGTTCTTATGAATTCCGCTAAACATCCGATAGTGAAAGCCATCTTCGAATATCCTAGAGCAGATTCGATCCCGGCGGGGAAAGCGGGAGACTTGTTCACCATCTGAGTATCCAGCTTTATGGCCATCACGACAGCATACTCGTATCCTTCCGGGATCTCTATCTCATCACCATCATAATCATGTGAGTAAAGCCAATCTTCATTTATCTCGGTGATACCTACCAGAGAAGCACCGTACATCTTTGCGGTTTCCTTGATGATTTCACTCATCTCCTCTCTATCTTCGACCTTGAAATCCTTCAGTATCGGTTTGGACATCACGTTGTTCGCATCGCCTAATTTTTCCCAAGAGAAAGCCCCGTGGAAATAATCGTAGACCGTCCAGGCCCCCATCATCTGAGCGAACTGAACGGGAGAGTAACCTTCTTTATTTTTATCCATCACTTGGTCGACTTTCTCGTACATATCTATGTCATAAAACTCTGCGTGGGGATCCATCAGCTTCCTACCGAAAACAGTGTCTCTCTTATCGAATCTAGAATATCTACTTTCATCAACGGTGTATGTAGGATAGTCGACTTCTTTTATCATCTTTATGATCTCATATTATTAAAAGATTATAAAGATTTTGAGTTTTTATCTTGAGAGGATCTGTTTTTCCATTCCTTGATAATTAAAACTGTAGCGATCGAGATCATGGTCAGCGGGAGGGTAAAACCAGGTATCGAGTCATCTCCAGTATCATCCTCACTGGTGTTGCCATCTTCCCCTGTGTTATCATCTCCGTTTTGCTCTTCACCGCCTTCCTGATAGGATGTAAGGTTCGTACTTGAGACGATCTTTTTTTCTCCAGTGTTTTGATCCATTGAATAATCGACTGTTTTTACTTTGTATTTCACCTCAGGAGAGTAATATGTCAACTTGTAGTCGGTCTCTGGGTCGACCCACTTGGAATCCTCGTAACTTTTGATCACGTATGCTTCATAATCCCCTGCGGGAACAGAAATTGTTTCCTTCTTCAAACAGGTATAATTCTTCTTTAGATTGTACTCGTCGTCTCCATATGTATATGTAACGTTTACCTGCCATGTGTCTCCTACTTCTAGAGGAAAATTAAATCGGTCGAAAGGAGTGTGATAAGTCCTGTTATATGCATCAGTATTTTCTGTCTTTACCAATTCTAGACCGTCTTTAGTCACATACTCATGCCAGTTTACAACGATGTCCGACTGTTGGGTGACCTTATAACAGTCGTATCCATCCATACTTGCAGAAGTCGAATTGACCGTGATCGAAAAAACATAAGGATACTCAGAATCAGATGTGTTCCTTTCATAATTCCATTGATCTCCCTCCGACCAGGTGGGAGTACTCTCAGAAGCCTCAGCGGTGGAATGCGTACCGCCTTGGAAAGCCATCCCAAGGATCAAAAATACCGTAAAAGCTACTATAATTAGCCTCAAGTTTTTGATTTTTTTCATATCTATCAACCTAACTATTGAAATCCTTCTTAGATATATATGTTTTTTTGAAGATTCAATCTTAGCTGGTCTTTGCGAAAATAAGGCTGTAGTCTAGATGTAAATCCATATCCTCTATCACGTATCAGATATGGCCTTTCCTCGCTTCCTTAGATTGCTTTCGATAACTTCCTTAACTTCTTCTGGATTCTTGGTGGAGAAGGCGACCTCTCTGATCAGTCCTTCGTTCAATGAGACCACGACGCGAGACCCTCCGACTACGTTGTAAGCAGTCCTCCATTTTCCACTTACTCTTGTAAAGCGGATCCCCCATCCTCCGTATCTTAGAGCCGACTTTTCATCGATATGACAATCTTCGACTCTTTCCCACGGGATCTTTTTCCTAGCGATACCATATCCCACTGTTAACCCTTGAGTGTTGATCTTGATCTTCAACTTCGAAAAATTGGCGGTGAACGCTAAGAAGAATAAGAACATGCCGAGCCAGAACCACCTCAAAAGGGGATCGCTCCAGCTCCATCCAACGAAGATATCATAGCTCCAAATCAAAAGGAATATCGTCGTGATAGAGCCGAGTAGAAGCGTCATCCATTTCGAAAAGACGGTCTCCTCGTAGGTTCCGGTCCTAACCTCGCTGCTCCACTTCCCCGCATCCGACATGGTTTTTTATTAGATGATTTCGTGTTTATATCTTTTGCTTTCATTTTTTCTCACCTTTTTCACTAGTTCTTCTCAGTAAAATACTGGGAAGCATAAGTAGGAGATAGAATTCAAAGTCTTAGTAGTCTTATCGACAGAATATATTTTTGGAATAGAGATTGTATTTATGGTTAAAAATGTCGACGGTAGATATCAAGATTCCTCATGAGCTGAAGATGGAGATGAAATGGGCAGGAAGGATCCATTCAGCCTTTATCAGAAGTCGGTTATCGAATCATTTCAATAAGCTCTAGATATCTAAAAATTAGCAGCACTACTGCTTCAAAAAACATATATTATAGATAACAATAGAAAAATATGAAGAAGATAATAACTCTCTCGATCTGCATACTCCTCCTTCTTTCTTTAGCCGGGAGTGCGACGGGAGATTCCGGTGCGGTGTCTCCCGATTATGAGATATCTGAACCAGGACAGAATGCCGTGATCGGATGGAACGAAACCCATGAGAAGTTGATCTTGAGCACTGATTTCAGGCGTGATGACGAGATCAGAAACGACGGTGAAAAACAGACCGCGGTGAGGGTGATACCTTTCCCGTCCCTGCCTTCGGTAGAAAAGAGCGATGACGAAGTCTTTGAAGAGGTCGATGATATACTTTCAGATCTATTAGAATCAAGAGAAAGGACAGGAGATGAAGGAGCTATAGGTGCCGACGGTAAGAGGGATGATGTAAATGTCGAATGGACCACCGATATAGGCAGCCACAACCTTACGGCCTACCGGGTGAATTCCTCCCAAGTTTTTGGAGAGCTGGTCAAAAGCAAATTCAAATCAGAAGATGTAGCGGATTGGGAGATGGACGAGGATATAGAGTCTGTGATCAAAGATTACCTCGAGAGAGACCTGAACTATTTCGTGATCGATATAGTGGAGCTTGAAGGCGAGGGAGGTAAAGTAGCTCCTCTAATGTATGAGTTCCCCACCGATGAACTCTACTATCCGCTGCTGATAAGCGGTCTGTCCGAAAGAGTGGGAAATGTCAGATTAGCCGTTTTCTCTAAGAAGATGATGGATTCCGAGGAATTTGAAAAATCAAATTTGGAGCTAAAGGCTTATACCTGGCTCGGTAAAGGAGAAGTAAAAGAAGTTTCTGAAGAGCTTTCAGGGATGTTTGAAAAGGACAAGATCGGGTTCACGTATTTTGGCTACTTTGGATATGACCTTCGATCGCTCAGAGATATATCGACTTCATCTTATGAGGACTATCCTCAAAAGCCGGATTACATCCCTTTCCTAGCGGCGGTCCTGTTCGTGGGTGTATCTACTGCTTTGATCTGGTATGAATTGAAATATAAGGAGGACAAAATCGAAGAGAGGAACAGTGACCATGAGCAGGAATAAGAAACCGTGTAAATGTCATCTATTGATGATAGAGTTTCTATTCACGCCTGTTTTTTTCTTGTTGATAACCGACCTTATGGGCGATAAATTCAGCTTCAAGATAAATCTTATCGTTCTGATCTCTCTCCTTTTCTTTTTTGGTATCACTCAGATATTGTTCTTAACCACCCTAAAGAAGAGCCCTGTGCTTCCTGATAATAAGATGACAAAACTAACCACCTACGCCGGGATAGTAACTTCGGTCATTTACCCTCTTCTGCTTATACTAGCCTTTAAGATATATTTTGATAGTGGAGCTTTTACCATATCATTTACGAGATATTACTTCCTCATTGGATGTTTGATCTGGGCCCTTTCACTTGTTTTGATAGCATATCTTGTGTTCCGTACCTCGACAAAAAGAGCTAACTTGTTCGCTATCGGAGGTGTAGTCCATGCCTTAGTGATCCTTCTACCCCTAGTTCCCTTTACAAATCATGTTTATCTTCCGGGTGTGGTGGCCTTATTCATTCTACCGGTCTCTATCACCTCAGTTGTCATGGCCTTTGTTTCCGGCAGTTGGGTCGATAGAAATATCGAGAGGATAACATGAAAGATAGGTGAGCCTGATCACTGTAAGAGATTCAGCTATGAGCTGGATGTAGATTCGAATTACTGTAAGAAGTGTGGTCGGGATATGAATTTATATTTAATAGATGAATAATATTTTAGAAACAAGGTGGTGGTTTGTAAAAAAAGAGAGGTTTTTTGACTATAAACTAATCCCTCTTTCCTGGCGAAACCAATGATATAAATAGATAAACTGGTTACTTTACTTCCCAAACTATGATAAGAGAGCAGGAGGAACTGGTCGTCGTCGATTACGATCCGGAATGGCCTGATATATTCGAAGAACTGAAAGAGATCTATATGGATCATCTCGGCGATCTCGTTGTAGATATAGAACACGTCGGCAGTACGGCAGTACCTGGATTATGTGCTAAACCATATATCGATATAGATATAGTGATAGAAGACTACTCCAGTTTTGAAGAAACTAGAGACAGATTATCGGAATTGGGGTACTCCCATGAAGGCGATCTAGGAATAGAGGGAAGAGAGGCCTTCTTCAGGATAGATGAAAAAGTTCCTTGGGACGGGACCGGTAGTGAAAAGCATGAACATCACCTTTACGTGTGTCCGAAGGACAGCAGAGAGCTGAAGAGACACAAAACTTTAAGAGATCATCTCAGAGAGCATCCAAAAGAGAAGAAAAGATACTGTAAACTGAAGAAGCGGTTGGCCAGAAAACACGATAATATAGAGGCCTACACCGAACGTAAAACTGAATTCATAGAGAAGATCCTTGAGAATCGTTTATGACTGATGATCAATCTCACCGAGATCATTATTTGATAATAAATGCGAGCCTCACTTTCTACTCCCCTTCTACATGTACGAGGTATCTATCTTCTCGTTCGTGATGATCTTCAAAACCTCTATCACCGGGATGGTTGATAGACCGACCAGTATTTTGACTCTTGTGTTAGCCGGATCCATCGGAGTCGTCTGGAGATCAGCGTTTGGATAGATTTTGACGTGCTCTTCAATCAACTTTAAATAATTTATTTGCATATCTAAATAGTGTGAAGCGAAAAACATCGATCGCCATCGGAATAGTTCTGCTCATCATCGGTTCATCTGGGATCATCTTCAGCATGGTACAGTTCGGAGAAGTAGTGGAGGGTCTTCCAGATCCTGAAAATGACGCCGTGGAAACGCTGACTTTCGACGGGTCAGGATCAAAAAACGTAACCCTCGAAGAGGGCGACTACGAGATATGGACAGAAGAAGAAGATGATTTCGGTCCTGGAGAAGAAGATATTGTCGGTAGTCTAGAGGTCACGGATGAAGAAGGAAACTCAGTATTCGAACGGGATGAAGGCGAGACCATCACCATCGATAAACCGGGTTCCGGGGAGAGAGCATATGAGAAAGTAGGCAACCTCAATATAAGCGAGAGTGGAGAGTACATCTTCGAAACGGACGAAAGATGTATCTTATACGTTACGGAAAGCGAGCCTTTTTTTGACTCTTTTACATCCATACTGACTTGGATACTCATTATAGGCGGTAGCGCAACCATTGCTATTATAGGAGGTCTTCTCCTGTTTCTGAGTTGGTTCAATAAGAAAGAGTGTCCTTACTGTGGAGAGACCATCTCGGAAGATAGTTCGAGATGTGATCATTGTAACCGGGATCTGACTCAAGGAGCCGGGACGTATGACTCGCGGACTAGAAATCAATATCGACTGGATACTTCTCAACGACAGCCACCTCAGCCCGAGGATGATCGACCGGGCCAAGAAAGAGAACGGTGAAGCATGAAGATTGTAGAGGATAGGACTGAAAAGCAAGTTTTCTTTTAAACTTTCTTAATTCTCTAAAATTTAGTCCATTTATTTATGCCGAGAGGGTGTAGGTGAACAATTTGGCAATAACTTATAAATAAGAGGTCTAGAATTTATATGGGGCGTAGAAGATTACAAGGGAAAACATTAAAGTTGTTCTAACTAATGCCTATAACCGAGGAGGAAATCCGTGTTAGGAGGAAAGTTGAGATGGGGAGCAAAGAAAAAATAAAAGAGAAACCGGATATTGAACTCTCTACCTTGATTACCAATCTGCCTGGTATAGTTTATAGGAGCAGAAACGATAAGGATTGGACCATGGAGTTCATTAGTGAAGCGTGTACCGAAATAACCGGTTATGAACCTTGCGAACTTATCGAGAATAATGAAATAGCCTGGGCAGAATTGATAAAGCCAGAAGATAGAGAAAGGCTGTGGAAGGAAGTACAAGAAGCAGTAAAAGATGATGAACCCTTCAAGGTTACTTACACCATCATCACAAAAGATAACGAAGAGAAGATGATGTGGGAACAGGGTAGAGCTATCAGAGATTCAGAAGGTAATATCGAAGCTCTAGAGGGTTTTATCACCGATATCACCGAATGGGTGGAAGCAGAAGAGAAAGCCGAGGAAAGGGAGAATAAGGTGAAGAAACTATACAGAGCAACGAACAGATTGCAAAGATGCAAAACAAAGCAGGGTGTCTACAAACTCGCCTTGGGAGCCGCTCAAGAGATACTCGGATTTTACACCTGCGCTATTTTTATCGCGGAGGAGGATGAATTGGAGTTGAAGGCTTCAACAGAAAAAAGCGGCTACGAGAAGGGGGAGCGTTTTCCTCTAGATGAAGGTCTAAAAGGTCTTTGTTTCAGGAAAAAAGAAACCTATCTTGTAAAGGATATATCAAATTGGGAAGAAGCGAAACCGTCACAGGAAGGTCTGAGATCCGGTATCACCGTACCGATAGGAGATATAGGGGTTTTATCCACCATCTCTAATGAGTTAAACTACTACAATGAATTCGATCTAGAGATGGCCAAACTGCTCGCTTCTAGTATATATGAAACGATCCAAAGGATAGAATCTGAGAAAGAGAAATCCCTCATCTTGGGTACCACTGAAGAGTTGATCGTTTCTCAGGATACCGATTTTACTGTGAGATGGACAAATCAAGCGGCCGCAGACTCAGTAGATAAAGATGTAGAAGATCTGATCGGAAAGAAATGTTACGAGATCTGGCACGGTAGAGAAGAACCCTGTGAAGGATGCCCAGTGAAAAAAGCGAAGGAAACGGGAGAGCGAAAAGAAGGTGAGATGAGTTTAGATGACGGCAGACATTGGCTCATAAGAGCGAGCCCAGAACTAGATGAAGAAGGGAATCTCAAAGGAGCTGTGGAAGTAGCTTTGGATATAACTGAAAGGAAAAAAGCAAGAGAGCGATTGAAAGAAAGCAAAAAAAGGATCGAAGAGCTGATGAAAGCTACCTCGCAAATGGAAAAACGTCAGGATATGGAAAGAATCTATGAAACCGCGATCGATGCCGTTGAGAACATCATGGATATCGATATGGGGGCTATATTCGTCCTGGAAGACGATAAGCTGGCCTTGAAAGCTGAAACATCGGGTACACCCCCTCATGATATTAAATATCGAGATAAGGATGATGGTGTAGCCGGCAAAGTTCTGAAGACAAACGAGCCGGACATCACGAACGATTTTTCCACCTCGGAAGAAGCCGAACCGCACTTTGAAGAATACAGATCAGGCATCACCATTCCTATCGGCCAGTTTGGAATATTCCAAGGTATGTCAAAAGAGACGGGACATTTCGACAAAACTGACAAGAACATGTTGGAACTCCTTGCAGCCCATGTCGAGGAGGCAAGAGAAAGGGTAAAATTGAACGAAGAGCTTGGAAAAAGCGAAGAAAAATACAAAAGCTTGTTTGAAGATGTTCCAATCTCGTTATGGGAGGAAGATTTCTCTGAAGTGAAGAGATGTCTAGATGATTTAAAGGGGTCCGGGGTAAAAGACTTTGAAAAATACTTCATGGAGAACCCCGAAGAAGTGAAGAAATTTATAGGGAAAGTAGATATCAATGATATCAATAGAACCACTCTAGAGATCTTTAGAGCTGAGAGTAAAGAAGAGATTATCGATAATTTCGATAAGATATTGAGGGACGAAGTTCAGAAAGGGGTGATAGATGAACTAGTAGCGATAGCTAACGAAGAACATATTTTCGGGCCGAGTGAGTTTATTAACTATACTTTGGACGATAAAAAAAGATATTTCTACTTTAAGTGGACAAATATAGGGGGGAGCAAGGACTTTTCAAAAGTCATTGTTTCTCTTGTTGATATAACCCGATTGAAGGAAACTCAAAGGAAACTCCAGAAATCTGAGAAAAAATATAGGGCTATCTTCGAGAACACCGGAACGGCTATGATGATCATCGAAGAGGATAAGACGGTATCTCTCGCAAACGAAGAACTTGAAAAAGTCTCAGGATATACTAAGGAAGAGCTCGAAGGGGAGAAGTGGACGGAGTTCGTATTGGAGGAAGACCTAGAGAAAATGGAGAGATTTCATGAGAAGAGAAGAGAGGAGGGAGAAAAAGTTCCGAATCGATACACCTTTAGAGGGGTCACTCGATTTGGAGATGTGCGATATTTCATTATGGAGATCGGGATCATACCCGGTACTAATAAATCAGTAGCCTCTCTGATAGATGTCACCGATTATCGGAAAACGTTTGGTGCACTGAGAGAAAGTCAGGAAGCCTTTAGAATTCTGTTCGAAAATAACAGGGAACCCGTAGTACTGATAGAGAAAGATAAAACGATAAGAGAAGTCAATAGTAAATTTTTAGAATCATTCGATAAAACTGCGGAAGGAGTCGACGGAAAGTCTTGGGATGAAATCCTACATCCCGATACCTCGGATGAAGTTAAAAAGGATATGGGTGAACTGCTCTCAGGTGAAAAAGACAAGATGAAAGAGG
>JAZKSH010000047.1:0-14333 GCA_036626195.1 Thermoplasmatota archaeon
TCCTGTGATATTTGTCTATCATCTTCATAGCTGCCTCTTTGCAGGGTCCTCCTTCCAATCGAAGGTCTAAAATCAATTGGGGAATAGAGACGGTATAGAATCCTTGAATCTTTTTTAGACCGTAGAAAACATGCTCGTCTGTCAACCTGATTCTTGTGTTACCGCCTCCGATCAAACCCTTTTTTTCGATCATCTCTAACCACTTTTCTCTATCGTTTTCTTTTATATAAAAGTCAATAACAGAAGGGAACAAAAATCCCTGTAATAGGTTTTCTGCTTTATATGTTGTAAGAGCATAATCTAATTCTGTTTCTTCTAGTAATTTTGATACATTTTGGAAAGAGGCTTCGATTGAATTCGCTTCTATATGCACTTTCTCCCATTCTAAATATAAGCCCTCATGATCCAAGACATTGGTATCTCTTATGAGGCCTTTTTCTTCTAGTCTAGACGTGTATTCTCTACACCAAGGTTCAGATACTTGAGCTTCTTTAGCGATCCTATATTTTGTATATTCTCCCTCTTTACATAATAGAACTCTCAGTATTCTTCCTTTCTTGTAACCCCTCTCTCTAGTAGGTTTTTTCAACGGCATTATTACATAGATAAAATCCTTCCTTTATATAATTAACCTATGCATAGGTTAATTGCTTTACTTAAATAGTTAAACTATGTATTACCCTCTGAAAACATCTTGAATTTATAGATTAGCGAGGTAAAAACCTGCTTAAAATTCACTCTTTTTCCGATACCCCTCCAGCTCAAGGTCTATCGCTATAATTTTTTGTAGATGAAACCGTTCTCCCCGGATCTCTCTTTAGAAAACATTCCCCTCACATCTACGAGCAATGGGTCAGTGGTAGATAGATCTTTCAGCTCATCGATGGATATCTCTTTAAACTCATCATGGGCCACTGTAAAAACGAAACTATCCACGTCAAAGCTTATAGTTTCTAGATCGTCTAGAGATTTTACGTCGAAACTCCTCATCTGTTCATCACTCAATAGAGGGTCGTAACCATACACGTCGATCCCGTACTCCTTCAATTCCTTGATCAGATCTCTAGCCGGGGTTTTCCGAGTATCCTTTACGTTCTCTTTATACGTCAACCCCATCACAACAACTTTAGAATCTTTGATCACTTTTCCAGCTTCATTCAAGCCTTTGATAGTCATCTCCGCCACATGTTTCGGCATGTTGTCGTTTATAGAACGACCTGCAAGAATAACCTGCGGATGGTAATCTAATTCTTTAGCTTTTTTAACTAGATAATAAGGATCCACGGGAATGCAGTGACCTCCGACCAGACCTGGATAATACCTGATGAAGTTCCATTTGGTCGCCGCGGCATCCAATACTTCATCCGTATCCACCCCCATCTTGTTGAAGATGATAGAGAGCTCGTTCATCAACGCTATGTTCAGATCACGCTGAATATTTTCGATAACCTTGGCGGCTTCAGCAGTTTTGATGTCTGGGGCCAAATATACATCTGTGACATGACTATATAATTTTTCTAGAACTTTCCCGGTTTCAAGGTCCATCCCTGCAACGATTTTAGTTATCTTATCGATGTCGTGTTCCTCGTCACCAGGATTAACTCTTTCCGGTGAATAACCGACATAGAAATCTTCACCGCATTTCATGCCAGAATGATCTTCTAAAATAGGAAGGCACTCTTCTTCCGTCGCCCCTGGATAAACGGTGCTCTCATAAACAACTACAGAACCTTCCCTTAAATTCTCACCAACGGTTTTAGAAGCGCTTTTAACGAAAGATAAGTCAGGTTCTTTGTTTTGTCTCACCGGTGTTGGAACGCACACTATAACAAAATCAGCTTCGTTTATCTTGGACTCGTCAGAAGTTAGAATAAGGTTTGAATTGTGGTTATTATCATCCAATTCATCGACTTTCGACCGGTCTATATCAAAACCGATGGTCTTTAAATTTTTAGAGAAGTGCTTTGCTAAAGGTAGTCCCACATACCCAAGACCAACGACACAAACGACCGCTTCTTTCCTTTCTAATTTTTCCTTCAGGTCCGAGCTCATCGACGATTCACCGGCGGTCGTAGTAAAAACTCTTTAAATTTATAAATTTCCCAATCCATCAATAATTAGAACTTCTAGTTCTGATGAAAGTTTTGAACTTATCTATGATTTGGATATATCAATCTAAGATTGATCGATAGTTAGAAGTATGTTCTGACAGATCTACGAACTCACTAGTCTTTGGTCCTCTACAAAACCGATTCGCCCTTTGAGGCAACTTTCTATCCCGGTTACTTAGAGATGTCCAGTGATATCGTTTTGAGCGTAATTGGTAGGGAATTACTTAAATAAATCAACTTTATTTTCACATTTGTGTTTGAAAATCTGAGAGCCTTCGCAGATATGGGCAGGACTCAGGGCATCACTACCACTGGTGCAGTCATACTCATCGGTGCCCTCACTTCTACCGCGGATTTGGCATGGCAACATATCGTCTATATCACCGTATATGCCGCGGTAGCTCATATGGCGCTCAATGTATATATCGCGCTGGGCGATACGGTCCTGGACTCGAATACATATGTACCGTCAAGGAATCCAGTCACGGAGGGGATCCTGACCGAAAAACAGGCGAAGAACTTCGTTTATGGTTCCATCATATTCTGTACCCTGTGGGTACTGGGCCTGGCGCTTTTCATCGACTTTTTATTCGTTCTCCTGACTCTGGTATGTTTCACGCAGTCGTTCGTATGGCTCATCTGGTATGGCTGGAAGGGAAAGAAGTATCTGATCTCGTATGATTACTCCTTCTCGGTTTCCTACTCCTTCACGGTCCTCTTCGGCGTTTTTGCGATAGGGGGAATGCCCACCATCTATACTTGGATCTTCATCGGGATAGTTATATTCGCGCCAACGGCCTTCGCACAGTGGGAAAACGGCTTCAAGGACGTGAATGCGGATAGAAGCGTCGGAGTCAGGAGTCTAGCCGTAGTTACGGGAGTGGAGAACAACAAAAGGATCTCCGTCAAACACCCATATTTTATCTACGGAGCGGCCTTAAAAGTTTCCTTTATAATCGTCTGTTCCATACCATATATGCTATCTAACAATCTCTATTATCTCCTGTTTCTGTTGATCTACGGGATCCCGTCACAGGCTTTCATCATGTACAGGTTCGCCACTAAAGAAAAGGCTGTGCATCATAGAAAAACGATCTTGCTAGATGTGGCGCTTTCCGCTATATTGGGGTTCACGGCCGTTGTCGGAAAGATAGGTATATTATGGCTGTTTTTCGTGATCGGATATCTCATCGTCGGATATCTTATCGGTTCTGTGGTCCAGTCAAAATGTGAGTTCAAATTCGGCAGATTCAACGAGCAGGAATCTGAACCGTGAGAGAGTTATAGGTCGTGGGCAGAAAAAGAGCTAAGATGTTACGACCCCGGCAAGATCGTCGACACATCCATAGACCGAAAGAGAAGATAAGACTGGACGATAGCCCATAAATTATATAAGTGATATCCCAACTATTTTCTAAATAGAAATATGTTATCAACCATGTCTCCTATCTCGAAATATGATTTCTTTTTAATGCGTTCGATTCCTTGGATTGTGAGATAGAGACGTGCGACAGAGGCGGATTTGAATAAAATGAATAAGGGCGATCTTGAAAAGACCGGTATCGGCATCAAAGCCCGATATCCCAATATTCCCTTATCTCGGAGGATGAGAGCATTTATCCAGTTATTGAGGCCGTACACCCTTTTCGCTCCGTTGTTTGCAGTGCTCTTTGGAGCTATAGCTCAGATGGGGTTTGCAGGAGAGCTGCACCTGCTCCGGGGCAGGATACTGCTCCTCTTATTGGGAGGTCTCGCCTTGATGATAGCACAGGCCTCGGGCCAGGTAAGTAACCAGGCATGTGATCCCCCCGAACTCGACCGCATCAATGACAAGGGCTATCGCCCAATCCCGAGCGGGGTCATAAGCCAAGAAGAGGCCATCTCGATAGGATGGGGATTAGCACTCCTTTCGGTGGCGATCGCATTTTTGATAGGAGATCAATTCGGAATCTTAGTCTCGCTCATGTTCGTCGTGATAGTTGCGTATAATTTTGAGCCCCTTCGATTGAAGAAGAGATTATGGCTCAATAACATCTCGATGGCGTTTAGTAGAGGGTTGCTGCCTCTTCCCGCCGCCTGGGCGATATTCGGTGATGTTCTGAATCCTTTACCGTGGATGATCGGTTCCTGTATATTCTTCTGGGTCGTAGGATGGCAGAGCGCAAAGGATATAGACGATGTGGAAGGGGATGCGGAATATGATATCAACACTCCTGCCGTCTATTACGGCGTCAAGAGGTTAAAAAAGATTCTAGTTCTTCCATCCCTCGCATCGTTTGGAGTCCTAACCTTCTTTCTGGTACTCGAGATGATACCTTCCTCTTTTTCCATCCTTCTCCTGCTCGCTGTGCCCACCCTCGTGATGCACAAGTATATCGGCGAGAACAAAGCTATCGCCCTGCTGGAAAATAATATAGTTTGGCAGTTGTTCTATTTGGTCCTGGGTGGTTGGTTCCTGCTGACGGCAGTGGCTGTCCTCCTGTGAAGATGTCAACCGTTTGTTTTCAACTCCTATATATAATTTTTATATACAAAACATAATAATTATGTATTGGTAACATGGCCACTACTATTCAGATAGAAAAAGAGACAAGAGAAAAGCTGAAGAGGTTTGGACACAAGGGAGAATCATACGACGAGATCATCGAGAGACTGATGAACTATTGTGAAGAGTTGAACATGGAGGAGTTCATAGAAGCTAGATGGAAAAGACTCCAAGAAGAAAAAGACGAATACATCTCTCTGGATGAGATATAGATGGAAGTGGTTATACATCCAAGGGTTCAAAATGATAGGGAGATAAAAACTCCCTCCATCCTCAAAAATAAAAAATTTTCTGCGGACAGTGATGAAAAAGAAAGACTAGTCGAACATCTAAAAAAATTGGCTGACGATCCGTATACCAGTAGGAATGGAGCCGATATCAAGAAATTAAAAGGGAAAAAACATGATATGTACCGGTTGAGGATAGGTGAACATAGGTTCAAGTATTTTGTGGAAGAAGGAAAAGTCTGGGTTGACGAAGCCTTTCGAAGAGTTAGAGGATATAGGTGATTGTGAAAAATCTTCGCAAACGGCGCTGAAAGGCAGTGTAAATAAAAAATTCGTTCAATACTTATCTTCCTTCTTATGAAGTATTACACAGCCTTCAAGACCGAACATATAAATATCTGAAACAAGCCTTGCATTAGAAATGGCTGATAAATTTTTAGATGATGATTCAAAATGTGTTGTTCTGTGTGCTGGTGAAGGTACAAGGTTGAGACCTCATTCGGAAAAAATCCCGAAGGTTTTATTACCCGTCGATGAAAAACCCATCTTGGATCATATAGTCGATTACTGGAGCGAATACACTGACGATTTTGTTTTCGTGGTGGGCTACAAAAAAGAACAGGTGATAGACTTTGCTCAGCAGTTACCGATAAACGCTGAATTTGTGGAGCAGAAGGAACTTAAAGGTATCGCGGACGCACTCACCTACACTGAAGATCTGGTGGATGATAGATTTATGGTGGTCTTGGGCGACTGTCTTATAGATGGTCAATTCGAAATACCTCAAGATATCAAACAGGGTATCGGAGTTTTGAGGACCGACGAAGAAGAGGAGATAAAACAAAATTATTCGGTCGAGATCGAAGAGGGTTCGATCTCCAAGGTGGTGGAGAAACCGACAGATTTGGTAAACGATCTCTGCGGGATGGGAGTGTACCTATTCCAAAAAAAATTGTTCGATTACATCCCCATGACCCCTCCTTCAGAGCGGACCAACAATGTTGAGATAACGGACGTGATACAGACCATGATCGACCATGATGAGGAGATAAGCCCGCTCTTTTTTGACGGTAAGTACATCAACGTGAACACCCCGGAGGATCTCGAAAAAGCGCAGAAAAGGATATTCTCGGAATGATAACTCGTCTCGACGGATCGTGATCGCAGATGGAAGACGATAAAAAATTAGATCGACCCTATCTAGAGAAGATAGATGACACCACCTTCAAACCCATATTCGTACTGGGATTACCACGCTCTGGGACGAGCATACTTTACAAGATGCTTACCAAGACGGGGTGCTTCAACGCGGTCACCTCTTATCACGTGATAAATTACGACCAACTGCTCTACAACTATGTGAATGACAGGGAAGAAGAGGCGAAACGGGAACTTAACCAGGAACTCGATAAGGAAGGTGTCGACGATAGAGGGATAGATAGGTTGAACATAACTGCGGACTTTCCAGAAGAGTACGGTTACATTCTCGGCAGTGAACTGCCGGAGATGTACATCAAACCTACGAACGTAGACAGGTTCACTGAGATGGGAAAGAAGATCCAGTTCATCTCCGGGGAGAACAGGCCTCTCTTGCTGAAAAATCCCTTCGATTTCCAGAATATAAGTTATATAAAAAAGAAATTTCCAGATTCCAAATTCGTGTTTATCGCCCGGAACCCTCTCGATATTTTAGATTCTACCTTTCGTGCCATACACTACCTGGTGAAATACGAACACCCCTATTCTATGCGCATCTTCGATCACTACCGTCGATTGTACAACAGGCCGGTCCGGCTGCGTCTACTGCGTTTTCTCTTTGACCATCTTTCCACACTTCCGCTTTTAGCGATCATCAAGGCGGATGAAAAAGCGACCGAACGGTTCCTAGAGCAGGTTCAGGAGATACCTCAAGATTCATACACTCACGTTAAATATGAAGAGTTATGTAAACGTCCTCAGGAAAATATGGAGAGGATCTTGGATTTTTTGGACTGCGAGCCGGAAGAAGATATGGATTTTTCGAAGTTCATAAGCCCTCGTGAAACAGAAACCGAAGGATGCGTGAAAAGATTGAGCGGATACATCACGAAACATATGCAGCACTACTGTGAATATTTTGGATACGAGATCTCGTGAAAACAGGTGATCACTTGTTCTCGAGAGCGATCTCCCTCACCCTTCCAGCCCCCTTTTTCTCACCCGTTTCATCTGGCAACCGCTCAGCCACGCGTTCGGCGTTCTTAAGATAGTCGTCGTAATCGTTGAATATCTTTTCTACCGCTTTCACCATATCGTCAGTCGAGAAATTTTTCTTCGATAACTTGATGGTGGTGCCCTGTCTCACCATATTCTCTACATTGTACTGATGCTCTATAAACATCGGAATGCATATGGCGGGTTTGCCCGAGTACGCCAAGGTCTGTACCGTTCCACGGCCTCCGTGAGTGATAGCCAGGTCTGTCATCTTGCATACGTCCGCCAGCGAGACGAATTCTTTGAACAGGATGTTATCATGGACCGACGGCAGCTCCCCTTCGCTCAACAGATTGGTATAGGCAAATATTAGATTATAATCTGTGTTATCGAAGGCGTCTACAATGTCAAGGAAGATATCCTTGACGCCGGTGCTCCCCATGACCACCACTATAGATTTACCGTCCCGCTCGATATGGGCCTTCACGTCATCGTCAACGTTCTCTGGATGAAACTCCGAGGGATCCCCGTAAACGATAGGCCCGATAAAGTTTTCCTCGGGGAAATCCTCGGTAGGAGAGATGTCCAGGTAACTAAGATCATCGCAGACCAGCGACCTCTCGCCGCAGTAGATATCCTCGTAGGTTCGGAACTTATCCACGCCGTATTCCGGAGCGACCTTGTTGAACAAACGGACGCCGAGTTTGTTGTGCCGGAGAAACCAGCGTATAAACCTGTTCTTTAAAGATTCCGGTATGAGCCGGGTAAATGCATTCTCAAAATTATCGATAAAGGTCGCCCATTCTTGGTAATACGGCGGGATGGCGGTGCCCGATACGACAGCTACTTGAGGTATGTCAACCACTTTGGCGGATATAGTCACAGTCAGGTTGAAAGAGCATACTATCATGTCGATGTTCGTTTCACGGAAAGCCTTGACCTCTTCATCCACGCACCTCCGTATATTCTCAGGCGGATAGATGGTCCTCACCAGCTTATGCAGTTTGTTTCCCTCTTTGAAGAATTCATCACTATCCTTAGAAACTCCTCCCCAGATATCGTTGAGTTGGACCATCTCCACATCAAGGTCTTCTACGAGCTCCTCATACTTTCCACCGTGGCTGAACATAACCGCAGAACCCCCTCTATCGACGTACTCCTCCGCTATTTTAACGACCGGGATAGACTCTCCCATGTTGAAAAAACAGGGTAAAAAACCCACTACCGGTTCGCTCGTCTCTCCGCTTTCATCGCTCATATGATCTGAATTAATAATGACCCCGTATATGAATTCCACGCTCGGCTCGTTAACGCTCTCCGGATGGTAAAACAAAGCTTATATACGGTCATATTTGTGGAGGTAATGGTTTTGACCCTCTATCAGGAGGCAGATCAGATGAAAAAGGTAGGTATCATCGGTGCGGGTCTCGGCGGCCTCACCGCTGGTGCTCTTTTATCTAAAAAAGGATATGAAGTAGAAGTGTTCGAAAAGGAGGCACTTTTAGGTGGGAGAGCACTCACTTTAGATGGAGATGAGGTGACTCTAGAGAGGTATAAAGAGCTCCTAAACAGTTTTGAGATGTGGATGCCCTTTTCGGACCCCGACCTTGAGGAGATATTTGATAAGAACCTGCTCAACGGCTATACACTAGACTTGGGCTTTCACCTGTTCGGTTTCCCCAGACAAGCGGCTCTGACGGAGATATTAAATGACAACGGTTTGAAGCCGGAGTACTCCGCCTCTAAGTTCGGTGTGATCACTCCCGAAGGTGAAGTGGTCCAGGACTTCAATAACTCCCTGAGGGTCAGAGACAGGCTTCGACTGCTTCCTCTACTGCTCAGATTCTCTTTGATGAGAGAATCGACTATCGCGAAGATGAAGAAGACGTCAGTAAAGAAAACGATAGATAAGTATTGTAAAGGCTGGATCAAAGACGCACTCGGCACTTCCGCAAGGTTCATCTCCACCATCAACGACCTCCAGAAGATATCTACCGGCGAGGTCCTAGAAGTATTGAAGCAGTGGGGAGGAGAGGCTAAGCCAACCGGTTACCCGAAAAATGGGAGTATGACTTTGTCCGAGGGTCTAGCTGAAATAATCAAAAAGAACGGGGGGAAGGTCCACCTGGAAAGAAGAGTGGACGAGATATTGATAGACGGAGGCGAAGCGAAAGCGCTGTCGATAGAAGGAGAAAAAAAGGATTTTGATATTATCATATCTAATCTCCCGGTTCAAGATATATTTGAGATAGCGCCGAAAAAACATTTCCCTGACGACTATGTAGACTGGCTCGACAACTTGAAGGGGAGTGGAAGCGTTTGCGCCTACTACGCGCTGGAAGATCTCGACGACGATGTTTTGAGAAAACCTATAGCTTTCAGAGAAAAGAACTTGGGCGTAGAGGGAAACCATGCCGCGGGTATAATCGATCTTCAGACAGCGAAACCGGAGATGAATATGGCGCCGGAAGGAGAGTACCTGGTCCAGGCCTACATCATCTGCACGCCCGAAGAGGCGAGGGATGAAGAAAAGGTCAAGACGCTGAGGAAGGCTTTAGACAAGAATGTAGAAATATTGATATCAAACTTCAAAGACGATCTGAAATTCGCTCTCTACCCGACCGCTTATCACCTCGACGGCGTGGCGAAGACCATAGATAATGAAAAACCCGGTACGGAAACGCCGGTAGAGGGTCTCTACCTAGTGGGAGACTGCATCGAATCCACCGGTATCGGTATGAACTGCGCAGTGGACTCCGCTGTCAGGCTCTCGAAAAAACTGTGATAATCACATCGTCTCGGGTTCGAGCGCCGACGAGTGTAGGATAGCATTGCTCGACAGGAACCAGAGAGGCGGGATCAGCGCCGCCAATACAATATATGAATGCAAAGAGTACAGCATCACCGGGGTGGTCGCATACATGAAGATCACGATCACGCCTATGCTCTTCCTTACTCTTCCTCTTTCAAATTCCTCTATCGAAAATAACTTATGGACAGAATAGAAGGTTAGTACGGTCAGGACTGCTAGAAGACCTATCTGCCAGGCTAGAAATGAAAATTGCTCCGACAAAACCACGAAAGGTAGGAATACCAAAGCGCTTCTCACCCCCTCGACGGAGTAACCGATGATCTTGAAGGACCTAGGGATGATCAACTTTTTTTCTCTGACCTTCGCCCCCAATCGTATCGCCAGTGTTCTTGCGCTCCCTTCAGCGTCGTGGTCTATGTCCTTCAACGCCCCGTTTATCATGTTCATGAACAATACCTGTATGCTGCCGATGGACGCCACTATCCATAAGATGGGAGTGGTGAAGAGCTCGTCGGTGGAGACGGTAGCCCCTCCAAAGATTATCAAAAAGAAAACTGCGCCCGTGACGAAAACATCCATGCCGGGGTACTTTTTACTTATGAAATTGTATATGGTGGAGAGGAAATCCGCGAAGATCAATATCGAAAGTATGATTATAAACGTAAAAAGATCCTCATAAAAAAATAGAGTAAAAAGCCATGATAAGAGCATCGCCGAAACCGCGAAGTAAGTGGCCTCTCTTCTCGTTATCGTCCCGCTCACAAGAGGTCTAGCTTTCAAGTCTTTAGATAGCTTATCTACGTCGATATCTATCACATCGTTCAATACGAACCCGTAGATGTGTGAAAGGCATCCGATGACAAAAAGGATAAAGGCACCAAAGAGCGACGTGTGCCCGACATTCCACATCGCTAGAGCACCGAGCATCGGCGCTACACCGGTAAGACCCATGTTGAAAAGTCGAGACAGCTTGAGATATTCCCTTAGCATCTATCCGGAAAAATATGATAGGATGATAAATATTTATCGAAAGCCGACCAGGTAAACATTAAATATCCTATTGAAGTTGTATGGCTCGATGGATCTAATCGGTGACTATGAAGTCAAGCCGTTCACAGAGGAACGACAAAACCTTGCGTTAATAATCAGAGAAGGGCGCGTAAAACCTTCTATCCGCGCTTTGATAGAATTGGACGTCACTAAAGCGAGGAAGATGATCGATAAAATCAAAAAAGAAGAAAATATGGATATATCGTTCACCGGATGGATAGCTAAATGCGTCGCGGACGCGGTCAGCGACCACAAAAAACTCAACTCTTATAGGCAGGGTAGAAAAAAGATAGTAGTTTTTGAGGATGTGGATATCGCGATACCGATCGAAAGGGAAGTAGACGATAGATCCACAATAAGGGGCTATATCCTGAGGAAGGCGAACGAAAAGAGCGTTACGGAGATAACGAACGAGATAAGAAAAGCTCAGCGAGCGGAAGTGGATAAGGATACCCAGTTCATCAAAAAAGATTACACTAAAAATCAAAAGAGGCTGTTAAAAATACCTTCGTTTCTAAAGAAATTGGCTCTAAAGATGCTTCGGAAAAAAGGTCTAAAGAAAAAGAAGCATTTTGGCACGGTAGGGATCACGTCCATCGGAACTGAGGGTAAGTGCCCGGGATGGTTTTTTCCTCTTGGAGGCATCAACTCGACCGTTATCGGCGTCGGCGGGATCACAGAAAAACCGGGTGTGATCGACGGCGAGATAGAAATCAGAGAATATCTGCATTTGACCGTCATAGTAAATCACGACCTAGTCGACGGCGGGCCTTTAGCCAGATTCACCGACACTTTGACTGAGCTGATGGAAGCCGCATACGGGTTGAACGACCTTTGAACCGAAAGATGTCTCGCTCATAGGATGATGGTGACCTTCTAGATTCAGATCAGCAAAGCTACGGAAGTAAGAACTCCTGACATCATTTTCACTCGTCCTCCATGCCGATGTCCACTTTTTTCAACCTATTCGAATTGGTCACCACGTTGATGCTTGAAAAGGACATCGCGGCCATACCCATCAGCGGGTGTAAAAAGCCGACGAAAGCGATCGGTATAGCCACAACATTATAGAAGAAAGCCCAGATCAGGTTCTGCTTGATCTTCCTGAAAGTCGCGTGAGAAAGTTTGACCGCCTTAACGACCGCGGAAAGATCGCCTTCAACAAGAACGATATCACCGCTCTCTATAGCGAAGTCGGTTCCAGTACCTATTGCGATCCCCACATCGGCCTGTTCTAACGCTGGAGCGTCGTTGATACCGTCTCCGGCCATAGCCACCAGTTGACCTTTGTCCTGTAGATCTCTGACCTCTTCCACTTTCTCGTCTGGCATCACTTCCGCCAGGACCCTATCGATCCCGACCTGGTCGGCTATAGCTCTAGCGGTCTGTTCGTTATCCCCGGTCAACATGACCGGTTCCAGTCCCTGCTCTTTCAGGGCTTTTATCGCCCGCTTTGAGTCCTCTTTGAGCTGGTCCGCTATGCCTATAACTCCTAGAACTTCTCCTTCGACCGCGACGTAAACCGAGGTCTTAGCTTCGTTCTGAAGACTCTCGAATTCTTCTCCGTAACTCTTTTCGATCCCATGTTCCTCCAGAAGATCCGGGGTTCCCACTAACACTTCTTTCCCGTCTATCTCGGCTTTGATGCCCTGGCCGGTCACCGATTCGAAACCGTCGGGATCTTTAAGCGATAGTCCTTTCTCTTCAGCCTTCTTCACTATCGCCTCTCCAAGTGGATGTTCGGACCGCTGCTCGGCTGAAGCCGCGTAGAGTAGAATATCATCTTCAGAGTCGCCTATGACGTCGGTAACTCCGGGCTCTCCTTTCGTTATAGTGCCGGTCTTGTCCAGCACTATGGTCTTGATATCTTTCATCAGTTGTATGGATTCTCCTCTCCTGATAAGAACTCCGTTCTGGGCACCTTTACCGCTGCCGACCATCAGAGCGGTCGGGGTAGCCAATCCCAATGCGCAGGGACAAGCGATGACCAAGGTGGCTATTGCTGCATAGAGCGCCAAGGAGAGAGCTGCCAGTTCTGGATTAACCCACGGTAAATATGCGTCGGCCCAGGAGATTATCGAATGAAAAGTCTCGGGTAGAACCATCCATGCAACAAAAGCTGAAAGCGCTATCGTGATCACGGCCGGGACAAAATACGAGGTGATCTTATCCGCGTAAGCTTGAATAGGTACTCTAGAACCCTGCGCTTCCTCGACCATCTTGATGACCTGAGATAGAAAAGTATCTTTACCCACCTTGGTCGCTTCGACCGTTATCGAACCCTCTTTGTTTATTGTAGCTCCTATCACTTCGTCGCCCTCTTCTTTCTTCACGGGCATCGATTCTCCAGTCGCGATGGACTCGTCGACGGAACTCTCACCCTCTAGAACTTTACCGTCGGTGGGTATCTTTTCTCCGGGTCTCACGATCATCTTGTCTCCGATCTGTATCTTGTCGACGGGAACCTCTTTCTCCTCGCTATCTCTTATCACCCTAGCGGTTTTAGCTTCCAACGTCATCAACTTCTTTATCGCCTGAGAAGCCTTGCCTTTGGCCTTGTTCTCTATAAATCGACCTATCAGGTGAAAAGCGACTATCATACCCGCGATCCCACCGTAGTTCAGTATCTCGAATCCATAGCCGTAATAATGTAATATAGCTATAAGACCTGTAGAGTAAGCCGCCATGGAACCCAACATGATCAACGCGTCCATGTTCGGCGAAAGCTTGACGAGGGAACGAGCACCGGAATACATGGTCTCCCGGCCGACATAGAAAAGGACGGGCGAAGCTAAAGCCACCAGAACGATATCGTAATAAGGTCTCTGAAGAAGAGTATATCCAGCGTAATTGGAAATTATGATAGCCATCATCGGCACGACGAAGGACCACGCGATGAAGACCTTCCGCTTGGCGGTCTTCACCTTCTCTAGATCTTTCTGGACTTTGTCCTTCTCCTCGTAATCTTCCTCCAGCCATGAGTCTGGAACGGAATAGCCGGTGTTCTCCACCGCCCTCACGAAATCGCTCCTGTGAACTTTCCCCGGGATGTAGTTTATTGTCGCTTTCTCAGTCGTCAAATTTACATTTGTAGAAATAACTCCGTCGAGTTTCTCTAAAGCTTTCTGGTTCGCCTGGCTGCACGAAGCGCAGGTCATACCCTCTATCGGCATGTCGACCCTCTCACCATCCGCCACGGAATAACCCGCTTCCTCGACAGCTTTAGATATGTTCTCCATACCTACCTTAGAAGAGTCATACTCGACCGAGGCGCGCTCACTAGCGTAACTCACGTTTTTCTTCTCCACACCCTCCACTTTATCCAAAGATTTCTCTATCGCCTGGGCACAGCTGGCACAGTGCATCCCCTCGATAGGGACCTCTTTCTTCTGACT
>JAZKSH010000048.1:0-13848 GCA_036626195.1 Thermoplasmatota archaeon
CCGGATCACTTTTATCGCTTGAGGTAGGAATGAGATCGTTGTACAGGTGGCCGCTGCCAATCCGATGATAGTGAAGAAATTCATGGGTATCAGTGTTTATAAACTTGGGTGTCCTACTCCACGGAGCCTATACCAGACCTTCCTCTTTCAGTTCCTCGTAATCCTCTTCGATCAGATCGTCGAGACTCTTTACATCGAAATGCTCCTCTCCAGTCCATTTGTTAGCCGCAGCCTTGTACATGTCTGAAACGAACTTGATCAATCTCTCCGGCAGTCTAGGAGGTTCAGGCCATTCATCTTTAGGTAGGTCCTCTTCTTTGGCCTTCTCGATCTTCTCGTGCCACTCCGAACCTCTGTAATAGTTCCTGAGCATCTGTTTGCTCAATTTTATCCCGTTATACTCAAATCTATCCTCATCCAAGGTACCTAAAACGTCGGCGAGCATCAGTTCGCCGTTCCTGTTCAAAGCGACCTCCATCTTCCCGTCGAGGTGTTTCCATCCGAGCGATGCTGCTCTTTCGTTGATGAATTTATTTACCTGCAGCGCTTTTACTTTTATCTGGTCTATCATCTCGTCCTCGAATCCGGTATGCTCTTTGACTTCATCCAGGTTCTTGAAGTAGCGATCAAATTTTTCGTACTTCGTGCTGAAATCTATTATCGGCGGGTCCAACTTAGTATCGACTTCGGGGTATCCGTCCAAACCTAAATCTTCAGGCTCTATCTTTCCCTTATCCAATCTTCTGAAGACTGAACTTCCCTCTCCGAGGTAGTTTCTATAGATGATCTCCAGAGGGACCATCATGTTCTTGAACTCTTCCACTTCTCTGTCAGTAATCACGTTCACCACTTTGACTTTCATCCTGTTCTTTTCTTCCAGCTCGACGAAGTGCGTTTTGATCCCGGCTTCTTCCAGCTTCCTGAAGTTGTAGGCGCCCATCAAGCAGAGGGCTTCTCCTTTACCTTCTATTTCATCCGGCATCTCGCCGTAATCGAAAACGCTGTACCTGTCGCTGAACTCGAACACACCTACACCTTCTTTACTTTTCCTCGGCTCTTCCATGATCTCTAAATCTTTGACCGATCCCATCTTTATCCTCGATCTTCGAAGTGTGACCAGATATTAACATTTTCCCCTCGACCTCGTCAAGAAGACCCGAAAGATAAAATAGCGTCGTTCTCTCTAAAGCTCAATATCACAGGAGAATCGACGATGACCCGTCTGAGAGAAGGTCCGTTTCATGAAAACGAAAGGCTGCAGAATATAATCGATTCCATCGATGAGAAGGAGAGGAACTCGGTCAATCCCAGTTACGCATCTCTAGCGAAGGAGAGCAGAGGACGTTTTAGAGACGATAAAGAGGTGAAGAGAGATGAAAGGACCCACTTTGCAAGGGACAGGGACAGGATCGTCTATTCGAAATCATTTTACCATCTTGCCGGGAAGACCCAGGTTTTCCTTTCTCCAAAGAATCCCTTCATAAGCGATAGGATGACCCACACCCTTCACGTTTCCTCCATAGCTAGAGCCATAGCCAGGGCCTGCAACCTGAACGAAGACTTGGTCGAGGCCATAGCTTTCGGTCACGACCTCGGACATACGCCCTTCGGTCACCTCGGAGAACAAGTACTGAACAGACTGTGTGAAGAGCACGGCCTGGGAGGCTACAAGCACTCGGATCAGAGTCTGAGACAGATAGATTACATAGAGAAGGGCGGTGAAGGGTTGAACCTCTGCTACGAAGTACGGGACGGGATAGTCACCCACTGCGGGGAAGAGAAGGGCGGTGAATTCTGGGCTAAAGAAGATCCCACACGATGGGATCCTTCAAAAAGTTCAATTGAAAAAAGAGAGCCCTACACCCTGGAAGGATGTCTAGTCAAGCTGTGTGACAAGATCGCCTACGTGGGCAAAGATATAGAAGACGCAATCGAGGTTGGACTCATCTCACTAGAAGATCTACCGGACTACTGCACCGAGATACTGGGCGAGACGAATACGGAGATAATCAATACAATAGTACTCGACCTAATAGATAATTTTAAAAAGGATCTGGAGGAATTCCGGGGAAGTCACGGAAGAGATCCCGATAGGACCGAGATACCGATCCGGCTCTCAGAGGACGTGACTAACGCTCTAGATGAGTTGATATTCGATTTTAACTACGAGCACATCTACATGTGCGACGTGAACAAACAGTATGCTGAGAAGACCAGCGTTATAATAGAAGGTCTCTTCAAATCCTATTACGAGGAACTCAACGGCCTTACACCGGAGGAACCCACTGCCATCAAGGGGGAGGAAGTCCTTGACAGTTTTGAAGAGGAGAACATCGCTGAACTGACCGTGAGAGATATCGAGGAGATGACAGTGGAGGAGTCTGGAAACCAAGGAAGAGTCAAAAAATTGAGAGAGTTCAAACAGGACATAATTCAGCAGAACATCGACGGTTTCTCTGGCTCTAGAACATCGGTACTCTACTTTCTTCAGGACATGAACGGGAAGTATCTACGCCTGTCGAAACCGACGGAGATGGTGAGGGACTCTATCAATCAGATGACGGACAGCATGGCCATCTCTATCTTCGAGTCTTTAAAGATACCGCAGCCGGTCTTCTGACCCTCTCTCACTCCTCGCGCTTGAGCTTGTCCCATATGAAGGCGGTGGCCATGACCAGAGATAAAACCACGATAACGGCGTTGCCCACGTTAACCAGCATATCTGGATAGGTGCTAACAGTCGGAAAATCTATTGTATCCTTCTCGAACTCGTTCCTATCGTCTCCGTTTGGATCGGAATCATTATCGTCTCCGTCGGTCCAGTTATCTTTTTGCTCCTCTTTGCCAAGGGTCCAATCGTGATGGAAAACATCGGCATAGTATCCACCTATATCCTGATTCGTAACTAGAATACCAGTTTCCCGGTTGTATATAGCGGCGTAAGCGCCCCAATTTATAGAGGATATCAGAACCGTTTCGTTATCCACTATCAAACCCTTAGCGTGCACCTTTTCTATACCTAAAGTTTCATGGTCCGCCAACTTCGCTTCGAGTGGTATATTCTCCTTCTCAGCCAGCTCGTTAAGATATATTACAACGTCATAGTTGTCATAGGTGGAGTTGTCGTACCTGTCTATGTAAACTGAATCCAGCAACACATCCACCTCCACACCTCTTCTGGCAGCGTTTATCGCCTCTTTGAGGTAAAGGTTGTGATGCTCTCTCCCGTCGCTCCATTCCAGGTACTGCGTTTCAGGTGGAAGGTCCCAGTCTATATATGCAGAGGCGTCCTTGGCCCAGTGCAGATTACAGGAAAGCTGTATGATGTCTAGAGTTTCATCCGCTTCCTTTATCGCCGGAGCGATGGAGTGTTCCTCCGCATTAGTTGTATCCGGCCCTATGACTGGAGCGGCTTTTATATCGCCTTCTACGGTCTTTATATCCTCGCTCGGCTCGTAGCCGCTGGTTCTATTCTCCTTATCGGGAGTGAAGTTAGCGGGAGGTTCTCCATACTTGGGGTCGTCCGCGTCATAGGCAAATGAATCCGGCATCTCAGGATTATAATCCGTGAGGAACACGTCGGCGTAGTAAGAAGCCAAAGATTGGTTATGAAGTATGATGCCCCAACCCCTGTTGCCGTAGGTGTTGTTCACCGGCACGCCGGTATACTTCCAGTTCTCCGAGATGACCAGTACTGAGCTGTTGTCCGCCACGCAGTACTTTGCATGGTTGAACCTGTAACGGGAATATATATCCTGGTCTGGGTCGTTTATCATGTATCTTATCTTGGCTCCGGCATCCGCCAGTTTCATCAGGTTGTACCTCTCCTGATCGGGAATGCCACCAACAGGCCCGCCTTCCAGGAAAACTTTGACTTCCACATCTCTATCCAGGGCGTCGATTATCTCTCTAGTGATGTACCAGTTCGTGATCATGTAGACGTTCAGATATATCCTCTCTTCAGCAGAGTTTATAAAGTTGGTTACAGCCGGGAACGAAGAGTCGGGAGAAACAAAGCTCTCCGCCTTACCGTGGAATTCGAACTCTCGGGGCTCAAAATCACTCTGGCCCAAGCCCTTAACGAAGGGATGTACCCAATCGTCAGAAGTGTTCGTATCTATATAACCCTCTTGAGGCTCCAAATTTCTTGTCAATATCTCGCCAGTGGAGACTCCCGGCGCAGGACCGTTTTGCCAACCCACGCCGTGGTACTCCGAGTCACCGTAAGCAACTACATCTATGACAGAACCGTCGAAGGCCTTGAGGATCACCTCATCGCCGCCGCTGGCGAGGTTGAAGTCGCTGCCTTCCATATCGGGAACGTCTGGAAGTGTACCTTTGACCTCCCAATCAGGCTTGAAGAACATCCTCTCTTCGAACTTTTCTCCATTAAAAGCCAGGTAGATACTTTCTTCACCTGGTATCGTGGCACCGATGGGGAAGGTCCAAGAACCTTCCTGGTCGGATACCTCAAAGAAGGACAGAGGAACAGTGTTGTTCGATGGATTGTGAAGCACGACGAAGTCCATATCCAGGGTCTCTTGGTAGTACACCTCCGTTATCAGAAGGGAACGCACAGATTCGTTGATCTCCTGAGGGCCCAAGTCTGGATTTGAAGATCCGGGCGTCGGCTCACTGAATTCGTACCAGTTACCCCCGCCGTCAGGGCTTCTACCATGGCTTACCCCCCGTTCCGAAGAGGTATACGAGTGGCTATCAACGAGCAGCTGATCGTCCCTCATCAGCCTTACATTGTCTTCTCCATTGTTCAAACCTACGCCTGTCTCATCCTTATAGAAGACCGTTAAGCCTTTTGACGGGATAGTCGTTCCGTCTGGGACCTGAAAAGGAGTAGATCCCCCGTCAGCCTCGTCGTCCAAGTACCATCCAGATATATTTACATTTTGGCTCTCGTCATTATAAAGTTCTATGAACTCATCATAAGAATCAATCGTACCGTCATCATTCCAGTCTTTAGCGGGATCCGGCAGAAATTCGTTGATGGTCACAGATGGAGTCTCGGTAGAGACAACGGTGTAAGAATAAACTTCTGTAGGAGCTTCTTCCGGGGCAGTGGTGTTCTGGGTGGCGTTGTCCTTGGCCTTGACGTAGTACTCTACCAGGGTTTGTAACGACTGTTTTGGAATTATACCCGTATAATTGTCGTCACCTGCCACTTCGTCCCCGTTAGAACCGTCGTCCATCATCTCTAGGGAAGTGAACGCACCACCGTCAAGCCTATAATGGAGATTTACTGACTCTACTTGATGATCATCTGTAACTCTAGACTTTATCGTCGCGTTAGTTTTATTGTGGACTACGGAAGGGGTTCTGCTCGTCTCGTGTATGGTAGGAGGATAATCCGACGGACCACCATTGTACATGGAGTTCTCCTCTCCCGGCGTCCCGTTGTAAACTAGAGACGTAGCCCAGTTGGCGGAATCATTGTTATCCTGATCTGGATACATCAACTCCATGGAATAACCGTCGGAACCGGGCCAGCTGTCGCCGTTGTAGGTGATATTATCATACCGCTGGGATGGATCAGTGAGGGCGAGGTTAACATCGCCTGAATTCGATAACTGAAAATAATCACAGTCGAAAACGTTGCCTGTATGATTGGGGTAGTTCGTAAGGAACTGTTCTGCACTCGGAGTCAGAACGGCGAACTCACCGGGCTGTAGTGTTATGTTACCCTGACCCCCGTTGGTTGGAGGCGCATAAATATTGTACCCAGTATTCTTAACCGTCAGGTTCCAGCCGCTCATGTTGACCTCGGTAGAACCGATATTTTTAACCTCTATCCATTCATCGTTCTGCTCGTAGGAGCCCGGCGGATTGTATAACACTTCGTTTATCACCAAATCCAGGGGGGCAGCTAACGATTCTTTGTTTGTAGCTCTACCTTGAGTAGACATGGCCGGTAACCCGGAGTAAGCGGCCAGCATGGATACTAACAGAGCTACTATGAGCGCTTTTTTCAGCACCTTTTTCCTTTTCTTTCTATTCGGACATACCATGTAAATCCCATACCTAGCTATTCAGACCTATATATCCTCATCATTTTCTTCTTCAGAACCTTTGAAGTGGATGTACAGTACAGCTATGATGATCATCGCAACGACAACCACCAGTACAAAGTAAAGCACGACTTTCGGGATCCCTCCTTCATCGTCCCCTTCTTTATCTTCCTCCGGATGACTGTCGGAATTCAGAGGATCAGTGTTGGCTTCGTACTCTTCCAGGTTTTTAAAGCCGTCGCCGTCGGGATCCCCGTCAGCATCGGAGGGATCGGTCGGGTCCAGACCGTATTGATTTTCCCACTCATCCGGCATACCGTCATTGTCCTGGTCCCCGGTGGTGTTGTCTCCGTCCCCATCGTCTTCACCGTCCACCACCGAGTTGATTTCGCCGGGCGTACCCTTTTCAGTCAGGGAAACGGCCCAATTCGAGGCTTTGCTGTTATCCAGACTGACGTTTTTGAGTTCCATTGAATAACCTTCCTGGGAGGGCCAGCTCGTCCAATTATACTCCACCTGGTCGATGACTCTATCTCCCCTCAACAGTTGGATGGAGCTCGCGTTCTCAAGCCAGAAGTGCTCGCACTTCAATAGGTTCCCGCTGAACTCGGGATAGCTCTCTTGGTACCCTGTAATGTTGGGCGAGAGAACCGCAAAGTCACCCTGAGAAAGTTCCAAGCTGCCCTCTTCAGCCCAATATATGGATTTCTTATATCCATCTATGTTCAAATCCAATAAACTCATATCTATAGGATCGGAACCGACGTTCTTTATCTCTATCCACTCGTCGTTCTCCTCATAATAAGGACCCATGGGATCATAGAACACTTCATTTATCACCAGATCTGGTAAGACACTCGATATCACCGTATAGCTGTAGGTATCGGTGGGCGCTTTCAACGGATCGGTAGTGCTTTGAGATGTGTCATCTGTCACTTCTACGTAGTACTCGACTTCAGTCTCTGGCTCCTGTTCCGGTATCCTCCCTGTATGATTGTCGTCGTCAGCTTTTTCATCCTCTCCGGCACCATCATCCACCATAATAGTGCTCTGGAAAGTCCCTCCATCTATCCGGTAATTGAGCTCTACTGATTGGATTTGAGAGTCGTCCGTTACCTTTGCCGTGACCACCGGTGAGGTATTGTTGTCCACCATATATGGCTCTCTCCACGACCACCAAATCTTGGGTGAATAATCGGCGCTTCCTTCCTCGGAGCGGGAATTCAACTTCCCCGGGGTTCCTCCAAATATCTCGGAGGTAGCCCAATTACTCTTGAGACTGTTGTTCTTGCTCAGGTTCACCAGTTCCATCGAGTAGCTAGAAGAGCCGGGCCATGTCGTTCCATTATAGGTCAGATCGTCCACCATTTGATCCGTTGAGTGCAGCTGGATATTCAAGTCTTTATAGTCCGAGAGCCAGAAGTGAGCACAGTCGTAAAGGTTGCCCTGAAAATCGTACTCTTCCAGAAAAGCGCTGGCGTTGGGAGCCAATACTGCATACTCTCCTGGCTGGAGGGTGGGATCGCCCACACTCCCGTTCTGCGTCGGGTATATGCTTTTGGTATAATTTGCAACTTTGAGTTTCCAGCCCGTTATGTCAATCTCGGTGGAACCGCTGTTAGCGATCTCGAGCCATTCTTCGGAGTAGCCTCCCCCGGGTTTATAAAAGACTTCGCTTATCACTATATCCGTCGCTCCGCTCAGGTCTTCTATTTTTTCCGAGCCGCCTCGATCTCTTTCTTCATCATGAGAAAGAACTGGGATCGAACTCGAAACGATCAGCAGCAGAAATACCGCGAGTATGGCACTTTTCCTGAGGTAGTTTCTCGATATCATAGATATCATATCCTTTTATAAGCTCACATCTCGCCTTCTATCTCGGACATGGCCTCCTCTTCCCTCAGCGTGTCTTCATCCTTCTCTTCAAGCAAGCCTTTCTTCCTCTTGTAGTACCAGTTTATGGAGTAGACGAGCGCTAGAGGCAGGAATAGATAGAGAACGAAGTAGAATATAGGATTCATCTCGAAGACGGGCTCGAGACTGAACATATTGAGGTTCCAGAGAACTACAACAGCAGAGGTGTAATTGGTGAAAACGTTCGGTATCGTCTCGCTGGAGTGGAATATCGCGAAGCCCTCGGTACGTTTGCTCGTGAACGGGTAGAAGAGGTTGGAACCAAGAACGCCCAACTGATCCACTATGACGTGGGCTGAGAAGGCAGCGATGATTATCATGCTAGCTGTTAGGCCGTAAGCGTTCCATCCGAAGAGTAAGAGTCCTATAGGGCCCAGGAGGAAAGCAAGGGTAAAAGAATGGGCCCACTGTCTGTGCCAGGGTATGAAATCCGCTCTCACTCTGTCATCTTCAGGTACGAAAGCAAAGTCCGGGCCAGAGAATATATCCACGTTGGTCTCGTCCTCGTACGTGTGCAATAGGTCCGAATCGTAATGGCCGGTGTAACTCTTATCGTCTCCCGTAGGGGCAGTATCTGGATAAGGAACTTGAGAGGTCGAAACGATCGGTCCTATCTCGGTCGTTATGGCCTTCTCGTCCGTATCGAATGTAACCGAGTACTGCCTCCAGGAATCACTTCCCACCTTTAGTGAATGAAGCTTGACCTTTATGGTCCTCTTCTCCCTATAGGCCTGGTCTATCGCCCTGATAAGCGTGTCCGTGATCTTCTTCGGGTCCAGTTCGCCTTCTTCTGGACATATCTCATAGTCGTGCTCTTCCAGATACCTGGCGAATCTGAAGTCTAGAGTGTCAGGTAAGATCCCGAATATACCACCTAAGACCAGGAACCAGGCACCTTCGATCATCGTGGCTTCTATCGCTAAAGGAAAGAAGGAGGCTACAGCGACTCCTACCAGGAAATGGGTTATACCCTTCATCTCATACCACCTTAACCTTCATACCGAGCATTTCTTTCATCATGATATCACTCAAGCTAGGCCTAAGAACGCGGCGAGACCTGCGCCGGCACCTCCGAGTTCGAGCATCAGCGGCAGAAGAAGCACGCCCATGCAGTTCAAACGTCTAGAATGATACATGACCGGGATCAGTCCGATAGCGGCGCCTATCCACATCACCATCAGGCCCTGCCATGATGTGACGAATAAAACGATGGCATGTATCACGACGAGTACGCCTATATTTAGCTTATCTAGTGGTACATTTTCAACCACCCTTATGGCGAATTTAGACATCAGGATGAGTAGGATGAAGGCGATGAAGCCGCATATCGCGATGACTCCAGCAACTAGAAAGAATTCAGAACTGGTTTGAGGTGTGTAGAACAGGTTCACCATTATCGCCATCGTACCTCTGGTCAGTCGTAATCCGGGGATGAACAAGAGAAAAGCGGCCCCCACGTAATAGACGACTTTAGCAGCGCCCTGAGAAAGTATAAAAGTCCTCTCGTCTCCCTGCTGTACGGTGGCGTGGCCAGCTAAGAGCCCGCCGGTCCCGCCGGTAACGGCGGGGAAGAAGGCTGCTAATACACCTCCCAAACAGCCGGCTATCCCTCCTCTCGCAGCGGCCATCCCGTCTATATCCACGGAGTCAGGAATGTGCTGTTCCGGTATCTCTATCTTAGAGACCAAGTTGGTCAAAATCCAAGGAACGGCGAAAAGACCCACGAAAGCGGGCAGAAGCGTCTGGAAGCCCCTATGTGCCGGGATTATCTGTGAGCGCATCAGTATAAAGCCGAACAGGCCGGCGATGAAGAAAGTGAAGAGGCCAGGGATCAGGGTGGACCACCCCTTGGCCAGCCTCTCCAGTTTGCTCTGTCCCCTGGAGAAATCCTTGGGCCATTCTGACATCAATATGTAGGCGGAGATCAGGGCGAGGATCCAGAACAGGTGCGGAGACAACAACTCCCGGAGCGTGCCGAGAATACCCATGGTCAAAGGTACCAAAACAGCAAGGAAGAAGACGCCTATCAGACCGCCTACTGCCGAAAGAAGAACAGCCTCGTGCGCTCTCCCCTGGGTCAGGTATTTCTGAGCTGGGAGTACGATGAAGACGGTGGAATCGTCTGGAGTACTGAAGTAAACGGAAGTGAGCGTGTTCATCATCGCATAGCCCACCAAAAGTCCGAACATCAGCATTATTATGAACAGCGGGCTGAGAACTGAACTCAAGGGGAGATAGACAAGTACCAAAAGGCCAACAACGTTGTAAACGTGCAGAGCTGGTATCATAGATAGAGGCGCGGAGAGAAGGACACCTGCGATGGCTATCAATAGACAAGTCAAGACGAGCGTGACGCTCATCTATAGCACCTCCATGCTTATCTCGTCCCGCGAGTTCTCTCTTATAACGACCTCCCAGTGCGTTTCTCCATCGTAGGTGTACGACTTGAAGAGGCCCTGGATGTCCAATGTATCGTTCTCCTGAAGGTCGGTGAGCCTGCCTTCCCAGTAATCTATGTAGATGTTCAAGGATTCACCAGAATCTACAGAGGCTTTCACAAAGAAGCTCTTAGTGTAGTAGTTACCTTCACTGTCGGTGTTCCAGTTTATAGATGTGACAACCACGTTATCCAGCTTCACGTACTCGTAGTCATGAGATTCTGGGTCGCTCATAAGAGTCGATATCGTTCTTTCCTGGTACTCCCTCTGACCCTCGATGTTTATACTGCCGGACCCGTCCGGTATCAACTCCCATTCGCCTCCTTCGCCGTAACTGTACCACTGTATCGTGCCTTTTATCTGGACGATATCGCCCTTTTTAAGGTTCTCCCTCTTCTCCCTCACCGACTTGGTGTACCAAGGTATGTATGTCTTTACCGATGTAGGACCATCATGTATATCTATGATTTCTCCGGCCGAGATATTAGATGAAGATTCGAAACTGCCAGTGATCTGAAGCTTCGCTCCCTCAGTAAAACTGTCCTGATAGGCGGAACTCAGTTCTTCTATACCAACTTCAGAATAGGTCAATTCTGTATCTAGGACCTGGATGTTCTCCATGCCGTCCGCGACCATCTCCCATTCCCCGCCTTCATCCCGCCAGTGGGGCTGGTACCAGCGTAAGCCACCTCTGACCGTTACCATCTTACCGTAAAGTTCGTTCTCCCAGCCGCCGCTCAGTTCAAGGCTGTAGTGAGGCACCAGAACAGGGATGTAATCTCTTCCATGATAGAGGTAGAACAGACCTTGGCCGGATGAAAGTTCCCTGTAATCTCCAACATAGCCTCTCAGAGTGACTTTATCGTTCTCTCCCCATTCCTCGACATCCCCTCCAGCGGTGCTGACTTTTTCTAGACCGAAGGATTGATAATCGCCTCTTTCGAGCTCGAAGAGATCAGCATCGGTAACGCTGACCGAGCCGTCGGCTTTCATAACCTTCTCGCCGTTGTATGTCGTTGGTTCCACTCCCGAACCAGTGAAGCTCCCCTGTATATCGACTTTATCACCCATATAAGGTAGTTTTTCCTTTTCAACGAGGGTCTTTAAGGTCTCCTGATCGATGTAAACGCTGCATAATCCGGTGCCGTCGAAGATAGTGAACTGCAGCCTGCCGTAGTCCGAGTACTTAACCTCTTGGTATTCAAGGCTCACGACCTCTCCTTTCAACCTCATATGCTGGAAACTGTCTTCTTCTGATATGTTTTCTATCTTCATGACAGGCTCTTCATGGACAGCTCCCAGGCTCAAGAATATAGTCCCTATTAGGAGCATGGCAATCCCTACCGCTAGGATCCCACGAACACTCCACCTCTTATCCTGATGACTAGTACAGTGCTCACATTCCTTGAGTTCCTTGCTCGTTTCTCTGCCGCAGGCGGGACAGGTCCTCGTTTCCTCTCCTACTTCACCCTTCTTGAAGCTTTTCCAGCGTGTCTTCTCGTACAGCTCACTGTCTTTCTTCTCGACTTCCTCAAGCTCTTTATCATCTTCAGTCATAGACCTTCAGCCTCCTGTTCCACCTGAATATCCGAGACATCCGCCGGGATCACTTCCCATCCATTGTACCATTTTAGACTGCCTGTAACGGTGATACGATCTCCAGTCTCTAGAGTCCCTAGGGATTCACCGTCGGCCATCTCACCGCCGGTGAGTTTTATTGTACTTTTATAGATGAGTACTGAAATGCTCTCGTTTCCTTCCCCTATCTCGAAGACGTAACTGAAGCCTAGGTCGTCTACGTTTGACGAGACCACACCGCTGACCGTCACCCGAGAACCCTCATCTATATCGTTCTTATCCATTTGGTTCAGTTCTGGAAGGGTGTACGTCTCACCTTCACCTCTATCGATCTCTAGCGAGTTCGCGGAAGCTAGGATGACCTTCATATCGTTCCCTCTGTAGTTTATAGTTCCGACGAAGCTGATCTCATCACCATAGGAGGGTATCTTCTCCTGCTTGATCAGTTTTTTAGCAACGGAACTGTAGGCCACTACACTGACCTGGTCGGTCCCGTCGTCTATGGTGAAATATATGGTACCTCCACCGGTTGTCTCCGACGGGTAGTAAGTCGCCCCTTGGACCACTTTACCGTCTAACTCCACATTGGAGTAATTCATCGTCTCTTCTATATCGCCGAGATCCGGGGAGGGGTAACCCACAGCGACGGAGTACTGCCACAGCAGAAGAACGCCTATGAGCGCGAAGATGACGCTGCCATACTTCAGCGCCTTAAGTTCGGTCCTTTTCTCTACTTTCTGTTTACAGTAGGGGCAGGTCTCCACAGGGCCTATGTACCTGCCGCAGTTAGGACATACGTTGGTGGCTTTTTCTTCCGTGTTATCTCCCTCGTCAGTTTTAGCCATCTTCTTCTGACCCCTCGTCAAGGATGTCTTCGACTTTTTTCTCTAGATCTTCTTCCATATCTTGCTCTTCTATATCCTCGCCTTCTGATCCTCCTTCTTTGGGAAATTCGTTAAGTCCTTCTTCCTGGTCCTCCCCGTCCTTTTCGGCCTGTCTCTTGACGAGTATCCCTATACCTACTAATACCAGCGCTGCGACAGCGATCACGACACCCAGCCATATATTACCGTCAAGGAATCCCTTCTCATCTCCTCCTTCCTCTTCGAAGTGCGCAGTTATAGTCATGTTTTCATCTATGGTTATCCACAATTCTTCACCGGTGCCTTCATGGTCACCGGTCCATTCCACGAATTTCCAGCCCTCTGCAGATTCCGCGGTCAAGATCACATCGGTTCCATTTTCAAATCGATCCTGGTCCGGTTCGAGGGATACTTCACCTTCGCCCTTTATCTTGATTTCAAGTTCGTATTCTTCGGTGATAACTTCTTCAAAGACTGCTGTTATCGCCTTGTCTTCGTCCATGGTTATCGTTATGCTTTCTCCGGTTTGATCGGTACCTGTCCACTCGACGAATCCCCAGCCTTCTGCCGGTGTAGCTTCTAGAGTGACCTCAGTTCCTTCTTCGTATTCCTCTTGATCAGGAGTAACATCGACTTCTCCCTCTCCGTCTATGTTGACCGTTAACGTATAGTACACTCCTTCTTCTTCGAAGACTGCTGTTATGCTCTTGTTCTCGTCCATCGTTATCTCCATCGGCGTTTCGGTACCGGTTTCATCTCCTGTCCATTCAACGAACTCCCAGCCTTCACTCGGCATGCCTGCTAGCTCCACCGTAGTTCCTTCTCCGTAAGTTTCTGTCCAGCCGTCTTCGACTTCTGTGCCGTCTACCTCTACTGTACCTTCACCGTCGATGTTTATGGTGAGATCATATTCTTCAACCTGCTCGAAGTGTGCCGTTATGTTCTTGTCCTCGTCCATCGTTACCGTTATCTCTTCTCCTGTTTGATCGGTACCTGTCCACTCGACGAATCCCCAGCCTTCGTCCGGAGTAGCCG
>JAZKSH010000049.1:0-13708 GCA_036626195.1 Thermoplasmatota archaeon
CAATCTGGGAGCTATTTCCTTACCGCTCTTGTCGGAACCGATCAATACGATCTCCAAGTCGGTCTTCTCCACCAGCTGGTCCAAGACCTGGGCGTACTCTTCCGCCTTGAACTGCTCTATAGCCGCATCCGCAACTATGACCTCATCTGAACCATGGTGGATCAACTCGTTAGCTACCTCTTCGTCGCCTTCGCCAATGATCGCCGCGGTGACTTTACCGCCGTTCTCATCCGCCAATTCTTTTCCTTTAGCTATCAATTCTTTAGTTATTTCTACATCGTCAGAATATATCAGCACCATCTTTATCACCCCAGCAGACCCTCTTTAGCAAGATTTTCGGCCAACTTTTTAACAGAATCCTCTAACTCGTCCTCGTCGAATATGATATTCTTACGTTCCATGGAGACTCCTCTCATATCTTTCGTTTCCGTAGTAGGTTTAACCTCTTGATCCATGAATTCATCCGGCTCCCATTCATTTATAGGTTTATTCGCCGCGCCTAATATCTCCTGAAGGCTCGGTAACCGGGGGTCGTTTATTTCTTTGGTCACGGTGACCACAACCGGGTAGGGCGACTCCACTGTCATGACCTTATTTCCGCCGACGTCTCTTTCGCCGACTATCTTCTCCTCTTCGACTTCTAGGTCCTCGGCATAAGTGATCTGAGGGACATCCAACAACTCGGCTATCCTAGGCCCGACTTGCCCGGAGAACAGATCGATAGAGGCTTCGCCGCACAGAACTAGATCGATATCGCCGAGTTCTTCTATAGCGCCTGCTAAAAGTTCCGAGACAACCGTGTAATCGGATTCTTCCGGTGGAGATATGATCACCGCTTCGTCCGCTCCCATGGCAAGTAATTCCTTGATATTTTCCATATTCTCCACTGATCCTACGGTCAAAATAGTTATCTCTCCGCCGTACTCTTCTTTTATCTTTATAGCTTCCTCCACGGCACTTTTTTCTATATCGTTGACTTCTCTTGAGATGCCCTCGAGGACGGGCTCGTTTGTTTTTTCGTCTATCTTTATCTCTGAAACATCCACAACTTCTTTAGCACAGACCGCAATGTTCATGTTTACCACCTCAACTTAGAAGACTTTTTGCGATAACCATCTTTTGAGCTTCGGAAGTCCCCTCGTAAATTTCGGTTATCTTCGCGTCTCTGAATAACCGCTCTACTAGATATTCATCCGTGTAGCCGTACCCCCCGTGGATTTGCACGCCCTCTTGTGCGGCATCCATCGCCACTTCGGACGCGAACAATTTAGCCATAGAAGCTTCTTTTGTAAACCTTTCTCCCCGGTCCGCAGCGTCCGCGGCGTTGTAGACGAGGAACCTTGCAGCTTGAGTCCTGGTCTCCATATCGGCTAATTTGAACTGGATCGCTTGGAACTTGGAGATGGACTTCCCGAATTGTTCTCTCTGTTGAGAATACTCAACAGATTCGTCTATAGCAGCTTGAGCGATCCCGACCGCCTGGGCCCCGATACCTATCCTCCCGTGATCGAGGGCACTGAGCGCTATTTTATAACCATCTCCCTCTTCTCCAAGCAGATTTTCCTCGGGAACCTCCATATCTTCAAAGAAGAGTTCAGAGACCCTGTTAGCATGTATCCCCATCTTGTCGAAAACGTCGCCGACTACGAAGCCCTCGGTATCGCTTTCGACGATAAAAGCGCTTATCCCGTTCCGACCCTTGCTTTTGTCGGTCACCGCGAAGACTAGAAAAAGCCCCGCTTCGCTGCCGCTAGTTATGAATGTCTTCTGACCGTTGATTATGTACTTGTCGCCGTCCTTTTCCGCGGTGGTCTGCATCGCACCAAGGTTGGTCCCGGCGTCGGGCTCTGTGCCGCCGAATGCACCGATCTTTTCTCCTGTCGCCAACATGGGTAAATATTTTTCTTTCTGTTCTTCGGTCCCGTAGTGCATTATAGGGCTCGCGACCAATGAGTTATGGACCTCGGTTACAACGCCGGTAGATGCACATTTTTTTGATATCTCCTCTATCACTATCGCAAAGCTGACCGTATCCATTCCTGCCCCATCGTACTCCTCAGGGATCATGATCCCAAGGAGTCCAAGATCGGACATCTTATCGAGTATCTCATGAGGATATTCCTTTTCTTCATCCAATTCGTCAGCTACCGGTTCGATTTCATTCTCTGCAAAATCTCTCACCATATTCCGGACCATCTTCTGGTTATCGGTAAGTTCGAAGTTCATATTGTCGCCAATATTACTGCACTAAATAAAATTTTCGTCCCTAGCAGTCAGGACACAGTATAGACTAAAGAATGATCGCTGAACCAGTTGATCACAGTTTGGTCAGATTTTCCTTGTACCGGGTCGAGAGTTCCTTGTAGGTCTCTTTATACTTTCGCCATTTTTCCTTGTACTCTTCATCCACTTCCTTCACTATTTTGGCCGGAACGCCGACGGCGACCTTTTCATCCGGTATCTCCTTCTCGTTCGTCACCAAAGCTCCTTCTCCCACGACGCTCCACTCGCCGATCACTGCAAAATCGCTTATGATAGCTCCCATCCCGATGACAGCATAATCCTTGATCTCCGGTCCGTGGATTATCGCTCCGTGCCCTACGGTCACCCAATCACCTATAACCGTTTTCTCACCGGGTCTCGCGTGAACCACGCAGTTCTCCTGTATGTTGGTATTATCTCCGACGACAACGGTCCCGTAATCACCTTTTATCTTAGCCCCTGGACCTATGAAGCAATCCTTACCTATAGTGACGTCCCCGACGATCTCAGCACTGTGACTCACGTACGCAGTATCGTCCACATCAGGTCTTCTTCCTTCAAACTCATACAACGCCATGATGGTTCCTATCGAAACTACCTATAAATCATTTATTGAGGTAGAGTAGAGAATAGAGTAGAATGGTGAAAGAAACCCACAAAACATTTTTTAACTTGTAACTTTTCTCTTTCCCTGAAAATTATATGAGATGTATTTAGAGGTGAAGCAGGATGGACCGGAAGATTAGAGTATTGATAGCAAAACCCGGCTTGGACGGCCATGATAGAGGGGCAAAAGTGGTGGCTCGTGCCCTCAGAGATGCGGGGATGGAAGTGATCTATACCGGGTTACATCAGACTCCCGAGCAGATAGTGGAGGCTGCGATCCAGGAAGACGTTGACGTTATCGGGTTATCTCTTCTCTCGGGCGCTCACATGACGTTATTCCCCAAAGTTGTAGAGCTGTTAGAAGAGAACGATGCCGAGGATATCATGGTTTTAGGCGGCGGTATTATACCGGAACAAGATGAGGAAAAACTCAAGGATCTAGGGGTTAGCGAGATCTTCGGTCCCGGGGCCCAAACAGATAAAATCGTGGAACACATCCGAGAGAACGTTGATGAAGGATAAGGTCGGCAAGGATGACGTCAAAAATTGTATCACGGATTCTGAACGGCGACAGGAGAGCTGTAGCCAAATTGATGACAAAGGTCGAGAACTTCGATCCAGAAGCTAGAAAAGCTCTCGCCGAGTTACATCCCCACACCGGTAACGCCCATATAATCGGGATAACAGGTCCGCCAGGCTCAGGAAAAAGCACTGTGGTGGACAAACTAGCGATGAATTTCAGAGATAAAGGTTTGTCTGTAGGGATAATCGCGGTCGATCCAACCTCCCCTTTCACTGGGGGCGCTCTTCTTGGGGACAGGATCAGGATGAGCGAGGTAGCTTCAGATGAGGATGTATTTATAAGAAGTATGGGGACTAGAGGGCATCTCGGAGGATTAGCGACGACGACGAACGAGATGATAAAGATCCTAGATGCCTTTGGAAAGGATATCATATTGGTAGAAACCGTAGGAGCGGGACAATCAGAAGTCGAAGTCGTCAAGACCGGTCACACCACTATCATCGTGGAAGTGCCCGGGTTGGGAGACGATATCCAGGCCATCAAAGCGGGCATCTTAGAGATAGGTGATATCTTCATCGTCAATAAATCGGATAGAGAAGGCGCTACGAACACGGCCCAGGAATTAGAGACGATGTTAGAGATGGGGAGGTCTGACGAGGGATGGAAACCCAAGATCGTCAAGACCGTCGCCACGGAGAACAAGAACATAGATGAATTGGCCGAGCTCATAGAGGCCCATATGGATCATCTGAAAGAGAGCGGAGAGTTAGCCGAAGTAGAAAAGGAAAAGACCCGGGAGGAGTTTCTGGAGTTGCTAAGAGAAAAGATCAATTCCTATATCCGGGAATACGCCGGTGAGGAAGAGATCGATGAGACCGTTGAAAAGATTACAAATGGAGAAATAGATCCTTATCGCGCAGCTGAAAAGCTTTGCAGACCTCTAGATGAATCCTTAGACAAGTGAATGTTATACGGATAATTCCAAATAGTGAGGTTAATAAATCAAAGGTTCATCGTACTCTCCGAAAACATCCTTCAATACCGTAGTGATCTCTCCCAAGGTGGCGTAAGCTTTCGCACATTTCAATATGGCGGGCATAGTGTTCTCGTCACCTTCAGCCACTTTCCTCAAGTTATCTAACGTTTCCTCGACTTTCTGACTGTCCCTTTCTTCCCTGAGATTCTTCAACCGCTCGATCTGTCTGCGTTCTCCTTCCTCGTCCATCTCCAAGAGCGGTATCTCGATGTCCTCGTCCAACTCGAATTCGTTTACCCCAACCACGGTCCTCTTGTTCTCTTCTATTTCCTTCTGGTATTGGGCCGAAGCGTCGGCTATCTCCTTCTGGAAGAATCCCTTGTTGATCGCAGGGACCACGCCGCCCAGACTCTCTATCTTGTCGAAGTACTTGTAGGCTTCTTCCTCCATGTAATCTGTCAGCCACTCGACGTAGTAAGAACCACCCAACGGATCGACGGTGTTTGGAACTCCGGATTCGTGAGCTATCACCTGCTGGGTCCGTAGAGCTAACCTTACCGCCTTCTCCGAGGGTAGGGCTAAAGCCTCATCCATCGAATTCGTATGGAGAGATTGAGTCCCTCCCATGACAGCCGCTAGAGCCTGGATCGTCACCCGGATCAGATTGACCTCCGGCTGCTGCTCGGTGAGCGTGCAACCCGCGGTCTGGGTGTGAAACCTCATCCACATCGAGCGGTCCTTTTCTGCCCCAAATGTCTCTTTCATCTCCCTCGCCCATATCCTTCTTGCAGCCCTGTACTTGGCGATCTCTTCGAAAAGGTCATTATGGGCGTTGAAAAAGAAAGAAAGACGTGGTGCGAACTCATCGACATCTAACCCTCTTTCTATAGCGGACTTTACATATTCAAAGCCGTCGGCAAGCGTGAACGCTAATTCCTGGATGGCCGTCGCTCCCGCCTCCCGGATATGATATCCTGAGATAGATATCGTGTTCCATTTGGGCAGATGTTTGGACCCGTACTCGAACGTGTCCACGATCAGCCGCATAGATGGTTCTGGAGGAAATATGAAAGATTTCTGGGCGATATATTCCTTCAAGATATCGTTCTGGATAGTGCCCCTTAACTGATCCTTGGGCACGCCCTTTTTCTCAGCCATTGCTATATAGAAAGCCCAGAGTATAGAAGCGGGGCCGTTGATGGTCATAGAGGTACTTATCTTACCCGGATCGATACCGTCGAAAAGTATTTCCATGTCCTTCAAGGACGAGACGGCAACCCCACATTTTCCGAATTCACCCTCGGCCTCCGGGTCATCCGTGTCATAACCGTATAAAGTAGGATAATCAAAGGCGATTGACAATCCTGTCTCGCCGTGATCGAGGAGATACTTAAACCTCTTGTTAGTTTCTTCCGCGGTGCCAAAACCGGAGAACTGGCGCATTGTCCAAAGTCTTCCTCTATACATGGTGGGGTGGATCCCTCTGGTGAAAGGATATTGTCCTGGGAAATTCAGATCTTCAAGATAATCGTGCTCTTCTAAATCATCCGGGGTGTAGAGTCTATCAACAGCTTCGCTCGAAGTGGTGATGAACTCTTCCTTACGTTCGGGATGTTTTTCTAGGTTGGGATTCAAACATTCCTTTTTCCACTTCTCCTTTTCCTTCCTTATCTTCTCCTTATCATCCATCTTATCTATCTCCTCTAGGACTTTCTCTAAAGATCTTCAATAATTCACGGCATGGCATATCCGCCTTTTTAGGCGGGACTCGGGCCAACCCATCAGAAGGCATATCTTTAGTCCATGACCATGCTATCCACGTTTTGCAACAGAATCAGAATATGATATAACCAACATAAAGTTTTTGTTCGTGATGGTAGAAAAGAAGATGGGCCTCTATCAGAGGATTTCTACGTCCCCAGTCATTATTGAATGCTCGCCGGCTTCGCTCCTTAGAACGAGGCGCCCCCTGTCGTCGATACCCTCGACTTTTCCTTGTATCTTCTTCGAGCCCTTTTCCACTAGGACTTCTTTCTGGTGTATGGCTGAGAGATCCGACCATCTCTTTTTTATCTGCCTGGTACCACGGTTCTTCAAGCGGAAGTATAGGTCTTCAAAGTTACCAAGGATGGCCCGGAGTACGTCTTCACCCGAAAGGTTCCTCCCGGTCTCCTTTAATAGGGTGGTAGCCTTTTCTTCTAAATCTTGGTTTAATTCGTTGTTCACGTTCAATCCGATGCCTATGATAGCATGATGGATTTCATCTACATCGGCTTCCATCTCGGTTAGGATACCACAGACCTTTTTTTTTCCTATAAGCACGTCGTTCGGCCACTTGATCTTTCCCTCTACGTCGGCCAAAGCGTTTATCGATTCCGCCGTGGAGATGGAGGCCGCCATCGTAAGGAGGATGCTTCGGTCGGTTTGGATAAAATTTGGGTAGAGGATGATGGAGAACCAGAGTCCTCCCCGCGGGGAGTACCAAGTCCTTTCCTTTCTACCTTTTCCCATTGTCTGTTCATCGGCGACTACCACGGTCCCTTCTTCGGCGCCTTTTTCTACCAACTCTCTCGAAAAGTTGTTCGTAGAACTCAGTTCGTCGAAGTGAAATATTCTTTTGCCAATGATCTCGGTATCTAGGTCCAGTTCCGTGTATTTGCCCATGGTCTCCTCTTTAACCCCTTTATGGGTAAGTTGTAGAAAAACTTATTTATTCTCTTTCATTGAGTTCTTTAGATACATCATGACGGACGACTATGAGACATTAGACGTGAGCAGCGAAGAGAACGTATTGAAGATATCTCTTGACAGGCCTGAAGTCCATAACGCCATGAACGAATCACTCATGAAGGAACTGATCGATTGTTTTCAAGAGATTCGTGAAGACGACGACATCAGAGCTGTCGTACTAACCGGGAAAGGGAAGTCCTTCTGTGCAGGTGCCGATCTTAACTGGATGAAGGAGATGGTCGATTATTCAAAGGAGGAAAACATCGAGAGCAGTAGGACTTTAGTCGAGCTCTATGATTCTATTTATTCGTGCCCTAAACCTGTCCTCGGACGGATAAACGGTCCCGCTTTCGGAGGGGGTCTTGGCCTCATAGCCACATGCGACGTGAACATCGTCGTCTCGGACGTGAAATTCGGCTTCAGCGAGGCGAATATCGGTCTGATCCCCTCAGTCATATCGACCTACGTTGGTAAACGGATCGGAGGCGCCAAGATGAGACATCTCTTCATCACAGGCGAAAGATTCGATTCGAATTACGGAAAAGAGATAGGACTATTCGATTTCGTCGTTCCTTCAAACGAATTAGACCCCACTATCGACGAGTACATAGAGAAGGTGAAATCATCGTCCCCCAGAGCCGTCTGGGAGGTCAAGAATTTGATAGAAAAGTATGACCATTTAAACGAGAAGGATTACAAGGATTTTACCGTCGAAAAGATATCCGAACTCAGGGTTTCCGAAGAGGGGCAGGAGGGAATAAACGCTTTCCTCGAAAAGAGAGAACCAGCCTGGAGAGAATAAGATGTTAGATAAAGTGCTGATCGCCAATAGAGGAGAGATAGCCGTAAGGATAATCAAGGCATGTCACGAGATGGATATAAACACTGTCACTATCTACTCCGAAGTGGATGAAGATGCTCCCCACGTGCACCTGGCGGACGAGTCGATCAACCTCGGCGATCCGGCTCCGGAAGAGTCTTATCTTAACATCCCAAAGATAATCGAGATAGCTCAGTCCTCCGGCGCGGACGCAATACATCCGGGATACGGTTTCTTGGCTGAGAATCCCGATTTTGCCAGCGCCTGTGAAGATACGGATATAACTTTTATCGGTCCTCACTCCGAGGTTATCGCCCTGATGGGTAACAAGATCGAGGCAAAGAAGAGCATGGAGGAGGCGGGAGTACCGATCGTCCCCGGCTATCACGGTAGCGAGCAGGATATCGATACGCTGGTAGAGGAAGGCAAGAAGATAGGCTTCCCTCTCATGATAAAGCCGACGGCCGGAGGCGGCGGCAAGGGTATGAAAATCGTCGACTCGGAAGAAGATCTTCCAGAGGCCATCGAGAGTTCGAAAAGAGAGGCGAAATCCTCTTTCGGGGATGAATCAGTGTTCCTCGAAAAGTACCTTGACAAACCGCGCCACGTGGAGATGCAGATATTAGCCGACGCTCAAGGAAATGTGGTCCACCTTTTCGAGAGGGAATGTTCGATCCAGAGGAGGCACCAAAAGATAATCGAGGAGACCCCCTCTCCGGTCATGACGGAGGAACTGAGGAAAAAGATGGGGAAGGCAGCCGTCAATGCCGCCGAAGCGGTGGAGTACACCAACGCCGGGACGGTGGAGTTCATGGTAGATGCCGACTTGAACTTTTATTTTATGGAGATGAATACCAGACTACAGGTGGAGCATCCTGTCACTGAAGCCACCACAGGGATAGATCTGGTCAAATGGCAGTTGAAGATAACAGATGGGGAAGAACTGGCCTTTGAGCAGGACGATATAGAACAATTGGGCCATTCGATGGAATGCAGGATATATGCAGAAGATCCCTCGAGCGGATTCCTGCCGAGTGTAGGAAAGCTGAAGAAGATAGACCCCCCTACTGGGCCCTGGATCAGGAACGATGTGGGAGTCCAAAACGGGATGGAGATCACACCTTATTATGATCCACTGCTCTCAAAACTTACCGTAAGAGGTAAAAGAAGGGAAGAGAGTATCCAAAGGATGTCGTACGCGCTTTCAAATTATGTTGCCCTAGGTGTCACGACGAATGTACCGTTCCTGAAGGAAGTAATCGAACATGAGAAGTTCAAAAATGGAGATATCACCACCAATTTTATAGACAATTACTTCAAAGATTGGGCAGTAGCCCACGAGGGGTTACCTCTCAAAGCTCTGATAGCTCTAGCTGTCCACGAGATGAAGCACCCGGAGAGAGAAGAGGTCAGGAAATACAAGGAATCAGACCCCCATTCTCCCTGGAAATCGGCCGGAAAGTGGAGGATAGGTGTATAATATGTTCTTGAAGTACGAGCACGACGGCCATGTTTATAACGTCGAGGTGGAGCAGGAAGACGAGAACTACTTCGTGACCTACGACGAAAAGACCTATACGCTCACGGCGGAGGAGATCAAACCCGGGCATCTCAAGATAAAGCTGGGAGAGGAATTTATCAAGTCGATCGTTTCTGAAGAAGGTGATAAAAAATTCGTCTTCGTGGACGGTGATGTTTTCGAAGTGAAACCTGTGGAATTGAGCGGTGTGAAGGAGAGGGGAAAGGAGGACGGTGACCTTAAATCTCCGATTTCAGGGGAAGTTGTAGATGTGAAAGTCGAAGAAAACGATCGGGTAAAAGAGGGGGACGTGCTGATGGTTATAGAGGCGATGAAGATGGAATATCTTATCAAGGCTCCTTATAACGGCGAGGTGTTGAGTGTGAATTACGAGGAAAATGAGCAGATAGATATTGGTGAGGAGACGCTAGAACTTGAAAAAGAAGAAAAAGGAGAAGAAAAGGAGGAATGAGCATGGAAGTAATAGAGAGCAAGATAGATACTTCTTCAGAAAAATACAAGGAAAATTACGAGCGTTATGAAAAATTGGTAAACGATTTGAAAGAGCATATAGAAGAGGCAAAAAAAGGAGGAGGGGAGGAAAGAAGGGAACTCCACGAATCTAGAGGAAAGATGTTAGTCAGGGATAGGATAAACGAAGTTCTAGATTCGGATTCCCCCTTCATGGAATTCAATCCTTTAGCTGCCTACGATATGTACGAAGACAAGGCCCCCGCAGCAGGGATCGTCACCGGCATAGGTCTCATAGACGGGAGAGAAGTGATGATAGTGGCTAACGATGCCACCGTCAAGGGAGGGACCTATTACCCGATGACAGTTAAGAAGCACCTTAGGGCACAGAGAATTGCCATGGATAACAGGCTTCCGTGCATATATCTTGTAGATTCTGGTGGGGCATTTTTACCGCTTCAGGATGAGGTCTTCCCTGACAGAGAACATTTCGGGAGGATATTCTATCATCAGGCCAAGATGTCTTCTATGGGCATCCCGCAGATAGCCGTGGTCATGGGGGTCTGCACCGCCGGAGGGGCTTATATCCCAGCGATGTCCAGCGAGACCGTGATAGTTGAAGGAACCGGGACCATACATCTCGGAGGACCTCCTCTGGTCAAAGCCGCCACTGGTGAGGAGGTCGACGCCCAGGAATTGGGAGGAGCTGACGTCCACTGTCGAGAAAGTGGAGTTGCTGATCATTACGCCGAGGACGACCAGGAGGCGCTCAGCATAACCCGGGATATAGTTCAAAATCTCAACAGACCCGAGAAGACACAGCTCGACGTGAGAAAACCGGAGGAGCCTATTTACGACATGGAAGAGATCTATGGGATCATCCCAAAAAAACCAAAAGAACCCTTCGATGTCAAAGAAGTGATCGCTAGGATAGTAGATGGGTCGAAATTCCATGAATTTAAGGAGTTGTACGGCGAAACTCTGGTCTGCGGCTTTGCCCGGATCATGGGATACCCTGTCGGTATCCTGGCCAATAACGGCGTCCTCTTTTCTGAATCCGCCCTAAAAGGTGCACATTTCATCGAGATGTGCTCTCAGAGAAAGATCCCACTGGTATTTTTACAGAATATCACAGGGTTTATGGTGGGTAAAGAATACGAAGCTGAAGGTATAGCTAAAGATGGTTCGAAGATGGTCACCGCAGTCACGAATGCACAGGTCCCTAAATTTACGGTGATAATTGGAGGATCCTTCGGAGCTGGCAATTACGGGATGTGCGGGAGAGCGTATGAACCTAGACAGCTCTGGATGTGGCCGAACGCTAGGATATCGGTCATGGGAGGCGAGCAGGCGGCCGATGTTCTACTCACTGTGAAAAAGGATCAACTCTGGCGGAAGGGAAAGGAACTGTCGGAAGAAGAAAAAAAGGAGATTAAAGAACCCATCTTGGAAAAATATGAGAAGGAAGGTAGTCCTTATTACAGCACTGCTAGGATATGGGATGATGGGGTTATAGACCCCGTTGACACGAGGATGGTGCTTGGACTCGGCATATCTGCCTCATTGAATGCACCCATAGAGGATTGGGAACCCGGCCTTTACAGGATGTAAAATATCTCCGCTGATCTTTACTGTGATCTTTAGACGAGTCAAAGACCCAGATGCTTAGCTATGACCCTTCTTTGGACCTCGGAAGTTCCTTCTCCGATCTCACACAGCTTGGCGTCGCGGAAAAATCTCTCCACAGGGTACTCTTTCGTGTAGCCATATCCTCCTAGAATCTGTATAGCTTCTCTCGCAACTTGCGAACTAGTTTCCGAGGTGAAAAGTTTTGCCATCGAGGCTTCCTTACCGAAATCTTTCCCTTCATCCTCTAGGCAGGCGGCACGATAGGTCAACAGCCGCGCAGCTTCTATCTCTGTCGCCATATCGGCTATCTTCCACTGTATCGCCTGAAATTTTGAGATCGGTCTTCCGAACTGTTCCCTCTGTTTTGAATAGTCTATGGATTCATCGAGGGCCCCCTGTGCTATACCAAGGGCCAAAGCACTGATGGCGGTCCTCCCTCTGTCCAATATGTCCATGGCTCCTATGAATCCCCTTCCTTCTTCATCGAGCATGTTCTCTTCAGGTACTCGACATTCCTCGAAAAATAGCTCGGAAGTAACGGAGCCTCTCATCCCAAGTTTATTTTCTTCAACACCGTATTCCAGACCTGGATTGTCCTCTTCCACTATGAACGCACTGATCCCTTTAGCACCTTTCCCCTTCTCGGTTTTTGCCATGACGATCACGACATCTGCGAGGCTGCCGCTGGTTATGAACTGCTTCGTTCCGTCGATAACCCACTCGTCACCCTCCTTCTCGGCGGTGGTTTCTATAGATGCAGCATCCGATCCCGCGTTCGGCTCGGTCAGGGCCCAGGCAGCTACGGCCTCGCCGCTGGTCAAGTTCGGGAGGTATTTCTCCTTTTGCTCTTCCGTTCCCCTCTCGTAGATGTGCCCCACTCCGAGGGAGTTATGAGCTTCAAGAGTCAAACCCATCCCTCCAGAAACACGGGAGATCTCCTCTAAAACGAGTATATAACTTATCCGATCGATGCCCGCTCCGCCGTACTCCTCGGGGACGGTCATCCCCATGAAGCCAAGATCTCCAGCTTTATTGATAAGATCCCAGGGAAAATAATCTTCTTCGTCGATCTCGGCTGCGATCGGCCTTACTTCGTTTTCAGCGAAGTCCCTCGCCATATTCTTTATCATCTTCTGCTCTTCAGTCAGCTCGAAATCCATCTTATCACTCCTTCTAACACCTGCTAAGAACGAGTAGATGTTTAAAAATATTCTGTTATATCTCTTATAGCGGTGAGGATAACTTTATTATATTCTAAAATGTTTAAGGAAAAAAGGTGGTAGCTTGGAGCTGTTAGACGAAGGTGAAGGGGAACTAATAGGTTGGCACGATCCGGATGAGAACAGGAAGTGGGTAGCCGAGGAGAAATCACGCGAATTGAAGGACAAGAGGATGAGCGCCCAGGACGCGGTCGATAGGTTCATCGATGATGGAGATTTTATCGCTTCTGGGGGGTTCGGCCATATCAGGGTCTCCATGGCCGTCATATACGAGATCATCAGGCAAAAAATAGAGGACCTTACGATGGCCGGGAAGACGGCGGTCCACGACTCTGATTTACTGATCGGGGGCGGATGCGTCAACAAGATAGAAGTGGCTTATTCATTCGGTCATGAACTCCGCGGACTCTCACCTGCCTCCAGGCGCGCTGTAGAATCTGGAGATTGTGAAGTCGTTGCAGAGTTGAGCAATGCGGCCTACCAGTGGCGTTTTTTGGCTGGTGCCATGGGGGTCCCTTTTGTACCTACTAGGGTCCTCATGGGGACCGATACTTTCGAAAAAAGCTCGGCTAAAGTCGTTGAAGACCCCTTCAGCGGAAAGCCTATCTGCCTTCTTCCAGCTTGTAATCCCGACGTCACGATGATACACGTTCCCAGGGCGGATAAATACGGGAACTGCCAGATCGACGGGATAGCCGTCGAGGATATCCAACTGGCTAGAGCCTCTAGAAGGTTGATCATAACGACAGAGGAGATACTCGACGAGGATGAGATAAGGGAAAAACCCTGGATGACGGATATACCGTTTTACCTAGTCGACGCGGTGGTAGAGGCTCCATGGGGTTCTCACCCCTGCGAGATGCCCTACCAGTACTTCTTCGATGAAGAGCACATAGCTGAATGGCTCGATCTATCTCAGACCGAGGAGGGTACCCGGGAATACCTGGAGAAG
>JAZKSH010000050.1:0-13544 GCA_036626195.1 Thermoplasmatota archaeon
ATTAAACCCGTCAGTGGAAATCATGGAGACGGTGTTTTCGTCAATATCAAGAATCCAGACGAACTATCCGAAGCATATTCGTTGAGCAAGGAATACGAGTCCTACCAATTGGTGGAAAAATATTTAGAAGGCGATGATTTTAGAGTTCTTTTGGTCAATGATGAAGTCACAGCAGTCGCGAAAAAAATCTCTGCCCATATAATAGGTGATGGTTCCTCAACGATAAAGGAATTGGTCAAATTGACCAATCAAGATCCAAAAAGAGGAAACGAGCACGAAAACATATTGACAAAGATCAAGCTGAACGAAGAGACCCTGATGAAGTTGGAGCGGCAGGGTTTGAGTTTGGATCATATCCCGTACGAAGGGGAAACGATATATTTATCCGATACAGCGAACATCAGCACGGGAGGAACTGCGGAGGACTGTACAGATGATCTCCATCCCGGTCTAAAGCGTATACTAGAAAGGATCAGCAAGATGCTCAATCTAGACCTGATGGGTATCGATCTTATCGCAGACGACATCTCCAAGAACGTTGAAGAGATGAACTGGGGTATCATAGAAATGAACGCAAGTCCTGGTCTGCGAATGCATATACATCCCTCTTCCGGTGAAGCTCGACCCGTAGGAAAAAAAATAATCGATCATCTTTATCCTTCAGGAGAAGGACGGATACCGCTGATAGCTGTTACCGGTACTAACGGTAAAACCACGACTTCAAGACTGGTCGAGTGGCTGGGAAGAAATCAAGGTCATCATACTGGTTTAGCGGTAACAGGAGGGATCTGGTCTAACGGGTTCAAGATAGCTGAAGGAGATACGACGGGTCCATGGAGCGCAAACCTTGTTTTACAGGATCCAGATGTGGACTATGCTGTATTAGAAACCGCTAGAGGAGGTATGCTCAAAAGAGGATTAGGTTTCGACAAGTCTATGGTCAGCGTGGTTTTGAACATCCGGGAAGACCACATAGGGCTTAACGGCGTTGAAGATAGAGACGATATATTCTGGGTAAAATCACTACTGGTCGAAGTTACGGACGAAGACGGTTACTGCGTTATCAACGGTAATGATGATTACGCCGAGCAGTTGATGGAGAAGTCAAGAGGGACCCCTATCCTTTTCGGTGTGGAAAAAAATAACCTGATAGAAGAGTTTATAGAAGATGGTGGAGAAGCTTTCGTTCGTGAAGACGACGAATTGATCGCTTACCTGAAGGAGGGGAAAAAGAGGATAGCGAAGGTTAAGGAGCTGCCCTTCTTAAGAGGAGGTGTAAAGATGCTAGTGGAGAACACGTTAGCGGCGATGGCCGCCGGATATGGCAGCGGATTGAAAACTGACAGATTCAAGACAGCCTTGGCAAAATTCAACACCGATGAGAGCACAACTCCTAGCCGATTGAACGTATTTCAAGTCAACGACAGGGATATCGTCATCGATTACGCTCACAACGCCGATGGTTTAGAGAATCTAAGTGATTTTGCTAATCATGTCTCAGACGATAATAGAACTATACTAGTATATACCGGTCTAGGGGATAGAATCGATGAAGATATCATGGAGAACGGTGAAGTAGCTGGAAAAAAATTTGATAAGTTGGTATTCACCGAAAAAGACGATCTAATCAGGGGCAGAGAACCGAGAGAGATATTATCACTGCTTGAAAAGGGCGCGGAAAGAGCAGATAATTCACCGATAAAGATAGACGATCCGATGGAAGCGATTTCGTACGCCATCGCGGAGAGTAAAGCCAGCGACGTCGTGGTATGTGCAAATTTAGATATTACCTCCGAACATCTTACCGAGATATTCGATGGTCCAGAAAAGATAGGGGGAGAAAGCAGCGGCGAAATGATGGATTCTAAGACAAATTTACTCTCGGCTCCAACCAGCGATGTAAAAGAGCGGTTGAGCGGAAAGTTGAAGGATGAGGGGTAGCAGGCTAATACAAGAACACTTCACGTTCACTCGTTATTTTCGGGGAACCACGATTTTCTTTCCTCCAGATCGAATCCACATCCGTGGGACAGGATGTCTACGGTAATCCCCTCGGCGTGAAGAGGGGTATCTTCTTCGATCTCTGAGACGTTAGTATGTGTGATATTCTTACCGTCTACAACCACTATGTTCCTGCTTCCGATCACCGTGAATTCATTCTCTTCTAGATCCCAGATAGCGCCCGTATCTTCTCCAAGCCCGATCCCTAAACTTACGGGATTTTCCACGACCACGTGTACGAGACGAGGGAATCTCCCTCTAGCTGTAAAATGCGTGTCTAAGACAGCTCCAGGAATGAAGTGAAGGCCTCGCGTGAGCTCGACCACTCCGCTCATCAGCGCGTTTTCGCTCTCTCCATAAGATATCATCAGATCGGTCAAACATACAGATCCGGCACTTGTCCCTCCGATGACGGCACCATCTTCGTGTTTTTCTCTGATCGCTTTTAGCAGGTCTGTCCCGCCGAGAAGTGTCGTGATCCTGAGCTGATTGCCTCCGGTAAAAAAGAATGCCTCTGCTTCAAAAACCTTTTCTACGATTGCTTCGCTGTTAGCCTCAGCTCTATCGTCCGGATTCAAGGTGATAGTGTCTACATCAAATTTTTTGAATATATCGGAATATTTCTCCGCTATTTTTTTAGATTCCTGGCTGGCAGTCGGCAGTATCCCTATAACGGGCCTAGCGTTAAACCTATTTTCGACCAGATCGAGGAACTCGGCCAATACACTTCTATCTCTAGAATGATCTATGTTGCCTCCGATAGTAATCAACGGGCCTTTTGACATGGACATGATATAGAATAGTACTTTGATTTTAATGTTTTCCACCCAAATCACCTCAAATCAGTTTTCCCGTCTTTGCCTATTATAGGCGGTGCGAGTGAGAAAGATTTATATTCGAAATCCTTTTTATATGGTGCGAAGTCAAAGAGTAAAAAAATATGAAGAGAAAAATGAACGAGAAAGGGGTCGTAGGTTTCTACGAGGACGTACCGGCCCTTCTTATAGTGGTGGTGGCCACGGTCATATTTTTGGCCAGTATTTTTTCTGCGGTGAATAGACACAGTGAGAAGAGTTCGATTTCGGACTTTGAGAGAGAAGCCGTCGAGTTCGCTGAGGGGGTCAGGACATCTCCTCTTCTATTGTATGAGGACAATGTGGGCCAATTCGACGCGACAAAAGTCCGCTATCTCGACTCTGAGAATCTGACCCGTTCATTCAATCATCCGGATTTCTATTATAGAGTAGAACTAACTGATGTCAGCAATTATTCTGTGAAGTACAACAGGACCTGGTCAAAAGAACCCGATTTCAATTTCACTAAAGAGAACTACGAGAAAGGGAGAAAAGTCATACACCTCTCAGTGAACATAGTTGTAGATACCGACGAAATCCATCCCGCCAAGTTGAGAGTGGAGGTGTGGAAGTGAAGCCTTTGATACGTTCTGAAGAAGGTCAATCGAGCCTTTTAGACGCCATGATATTCTTCGCTATATTGATGATCGGATCTTTGATCCTGGCTTTTGTTCCCTTCCCCAGCGGTTCACCGGAAACACAAGAGGGGATGAGGCTTTACGGTGAAAGCACCTTGGATTCGTATCTCCATTCAACCCTCAATCGCACCTCTTACGAGCACGAAGACGAGATGATCCACCTAGACGACAGGAAGATATCTGAATTGGTAGTAGAAGACCTCTATCTCAGAGATAACACCGATGTGGATAACGAGAGTCTGAGAGAAGGCATAGAGAGACCTCTGAACGAGACTTTAAATGATTTGGTATTCCCTCAATACAACTACAACTTCACCGCCTGGTCCTCGGGTGGTGCTGATCTTGGTTACGGGCAGGAGGTCGAAGGTGTGGACGAGATCATCTCGGCTTCACAAGAGCTCCATACTCCAGACAAAAATGAAACCTATACCGCGAATCTTAAAATATGGTTGGCTTAGATTTAGATTATTCTCAAACGGTGCGTAATTTATAAATAGCATCCCAGACAATTAACATATAGGAAAGAGGTATAGATTTGGCCCGTAAAAGTTTGGATGATAGCGGGAAGATACCCTTCGCCTTGGTGGGAGTTGTTCTGATAATTGTTTCTACCATCTCCTTCGCCATGGTCGGACAGGTCGAGGAATCGGGTAGAGATATCTCCATCTACAATCCAAATCGAGAGACTGCGGAAGCCGCCGCAGAAGCCCGTAACGATCTAGGGACTAGAGCCCATCATATGGTACTTCAAGAGCTGCACGAGCTGACCAAAGAACGAGATCCCGATATGTCAACCCTACAACCGAATGTAGAGGAATCCTTTGAAGAATACATCAACAACACTTATCCCTCAAAAACAAAGAACAGCATAATTTACATAGACGATTGGTCCATCAGGATAGTATCCGATGAGAGATCCACCACTGAAACCAACGATCATTTCGATCCACAGGATGAATCCGTAGAACCACTTCAAGCCTCGCCCTTGGAAGAAGGGGATCATTCCAACAGGACCGAGTACGGAGACGGAGAAGCTCCTCTTTATGGAAGAGTCATGGGGGAGCTGGATATGTCAGTTTACAGCGAAGCTTCGGGGCACAACGTGACCTACACCAAGAGATTCCACGAGAACGTGTATTCCCCTACTTTTTATCTTAGAGGGCAGTTCAGAGAGTTCAAGAGCGAGTCTCAGGAACCATTTGGAGAGGTAGGCAAGCTGATCCGCTATCAACTATCTACCATCACTCAGACCAGAACTCTTCTAGGCAACGCAAGCGGAGGTTACGGTGAAAACGAAGGCGACATCGAAAGCCTGCTGAGTAAAGAGGATGTGGAAATAGCGGTGAACTTGGGCTTACTTCTAGAAGCCGTTAGATTGTACGGCGATTACGACGAAGAGGTCGCTGAACAGATGGGAGTAAAAACAGAACTGGATAAGTATGCTCAAAGCGGAACCATCGACGCCGCGGACGTGTACCTAATGCACCGGAACATAAACCAGCAGGATGTCGACGCGGGTAAAGTATTGGCTCAGGCGATCTATCCCTTCGGTGAAGATTTTGTGTTGGACCTTTACGAACTGTTCTGGGGCGACGAAATAGTCGATCCGACGTTATCGGAACCGGTGGTGGACTGGGAAGCTATGGAGGATAAGGGCGAAGATTGGGCTGAAGAGCAGGTGAGAACCTGGTTGGACACTTACCGGGATTGGTTGGATATCCCTGAAGAGCTTTATGCACAGCAGGACTCTGCTACCATAGAGACCATGGAACCGAGCGGGTCTCCATATTCGTGGGAATGTTATTCTACTGATCCTCCTCATCCCGTCGGCGGACGGTATTATGTTTTCAGCCGTGGTCCAAACGATTTTAGTTCCGGTACTTGGCACATGGATTCTGAGGAGGTGCCGGATACAATAGATCTCATCATGGGAGATCCCGGTAACCAGGATATGGATCCAGACCCTTACGTACTCAATTTCGATTCTGATTTCAGCAGCGTTGGCTCTAGAACCATAGAATACTATCTTGTCGAGGAATCGCTCATCTCGAGGCACGACCAGGGGAGGAGCACGCCATATTATGATACGCTGGAATACATACTCAAGACCATAAACCGCAGCATAAGACAGCGCTCGGAAGATGTTGATAATGAGGATGAAAAGGGATTCATGGACACGATGAGCTATGATACGGCCGATACCGTAGGTACTAAAGATTTCGACTTTGAGATAGACCCGGAAGATGATCGCTCCATGTTGAGCAACGGTACTGATTTCATGATCAACGATCAAGACGGTTCGATCCAAGAAGGTTTGAAGGAATTCGAGGATGAAGCCGGAAACTTTGACAAAAGGGATGAGTGGTGGAGCGAGGGGGCCTACAAACGAGAATATGATGATGATTTTATTTATCACCTTACCAGGGAGACTGTTGACTTGTGGTATGAAGCCGTGGTCAACCTTTACGACGGGGGCGTTGAAAGGCAGGGTAATCCGACAAGCACCGTTTCTTTACAAACACCAGACGAAGAGCAGAGGAGCGATGGAGATTCTTCTGAAGGGTCTTTTGAATTCCGGCAAGATGCGATGGAGGATGTGAATGAACGAGTTCGAGAGATCGCAGTCCCTAGAAGGAGCTCATTTCAGCAAAGTGCATGGCAGACTACCATCGCCCCACCCTGCTGGAGCTGTTGGCGCTGTCAGGAAATGCAGCTAGTGATCATTGCGGACGCACAGTCGACCTGGAACGACCAGGCGATCTGGGACAGATTATGGGATAATATACAGGATGCTACGGAACAAGTCGTCGGCGAGCAGGGTCTCCTAGCAGATGACCAGATATCCCAGGATCTGAAGGAGGATATGGATGATATCACCGATGTGGGAGAGTATGAAGGTGAGCGTTCCGGGGAAGCCGGATACTATGATTTTATACTGGAACACATAGCAGTACGGACTATAGGAGACGGGAGTGGAGGGGAAAACATGGTGTTGAACCTTTCAGAAGAGAACGGCTGGCTGCAGCATAAATTTCAACAAAGAACTGTGCGCGATATCCACAGAAATACATACGTGAATCAAGAAGAGCTCTTCTTAGCTACCAATCTCACGCAACCCAGATACAATTGGCGTGTGAACCGCACTTACGACAAAGAAAGGCAGAGGATCCTCAACGAATCTTTCCGTGTCGATTTTTCGCACTACCTGAGCGAAGATAACGGCCTTTCCATCGATATCGATTATCCTGATAGCGGTCAGCACTTTGTGGACGTGCAGGGAAGATATTCCGACGATTCTGACCTTGAGACCAACATGTCTTGGAGTTCATTCCAGACAGCGATCGAAGTCTCCATAGAAGGGAGCTTGGAAGTCAATACGACCAGTGACAGAAGGAACACACCCGAGGGAGTTCACAGGCCGAGTTGGTACAACGGGACTTTGATACTGGATCACAACTTTTCGCTGCCGCTGCACAGTGCTCAACCGCTTGAATCCGGTTGGCTCACCGACGACGTGGATTATCAGATGACAAGGAGTTATTTCGGACTTATAGAGGACGAATCTATTCAGTCGGATAGACCCCTGAAAGAGGACGCCATATACATCTCAAGACCGATGATGGACCTCACCCGTGCCGTGACCGATGTTCACTCAAGGTCTACAAACACGATGGATTCACTCCGCGGACACGTAAGAGGGTATCCCCATTCCGCCCTTTCGATGGGAAGTCGGACAAGCTCTAATCTGACCCAACTGTTGAGCACCATCGATGATATATATTATGACACTTACAACGATACCGAGTATTTCAGATTCATAGATGACCAATTAGATCTAATCAGCGATGAGAGTGAACAAAAAAGCGAATTTGAATATCCCTCTATGGGATACAAAGTGAATTATGACGTAGAAGATGATCCTTTCAGTCCGGTTTATGAGTGCAACCGGACGGAAATCTCTTTCGAGTTAGGCGAACAGGAATTCAGTTACGAGGGTGAAAGAACAGGAAGCGTCGATTTTACGGTCCAGGTTGACCCCTCCCAAGATGAAAGGATAGTGATCGAAGGAGATATCAACACCACCTATGACGATTTTAGCATCGACCTGACTTATCCTCCTGATAGTCTTTCACCCGATAAGATCAGCCTCTACGATGTAGAATCTAGAGATTTCTCCGATATATACCTGCCTAACTTAGGACACAATTATTCAGTAGATGTGGGTCTCCAGACGAGAGATAGTGACCTTCCTACCGATGTCGAGGAATGGATCGAAAATGCGGCTGAAGATAAGAACGATTCTTACGACGGTCTTATCCGCTTTAGTAAGGACCTGATCAAAGAGATGCATGAAAACCCGGATGTATTCGAAGGCACGAACGTGGAAGAGATCGGATTGTATTTCCACGTGAAACAGGCTTCCGATGACCCTGACATAGAACAGCGCTTCATCTATTGGACCAATCGTACCTCTAGTCAGGATATAATAGAATATTCTAGACTCCTTATAAACGATATGCGCTCCATAGGTAGGAGCCTAGGCGGAGGATATCCCGCTCCTTCACTTTTCAGACGAACGGATAGAGATATGCTTAACAATTATTCCTTCGAGATACTTGGCTCTGAAGGCAACTATACAAGTGGTAATCTGGCATGGTGGGCCTCTACTGAGCCTTCCATAGGAGTGGGGAGAAAGGCAGATCATTTTACAGCAGAACTCGGCAGGGCTGTAATCGATAAGGAAGATAGATATGAAGTAATGGGATACAGAGTTTACGGCACCGTTTACTACGGAATTGATCCCTAAAAAATAGATGAATGGTAAACCTTATCTCGATTCAAGATTTTTTACTAGCTTTTTTATCCTTGGTTTATTCGCTCTCCTTGTCTACATCGGCTCCGCAGGCCCAGCATTCATCCGCACCCGGTTCAAGCTCGTTATTACACACCGGACACTCGATTGGCCCTCCAACTCCGCTTTCTTCATCTTCGATTTCCTCTACAGATCCTTGGGGCTCTTCCTTGCCTTCATCTACCCTCTCACTGTCTGTCCATATATTTTCTTTAGAGCCCTTACTCTCTGAAGCCGGTTCATCTTCTAGCATCTTTGTCACTTCACTCTCTAGTTCTTCTTCATCCTCTACTTCCTCAGCATCCTCCAATTCATCTTCAATCGGTTTCTCTCTAATCGGTTCTTTTTTAGTTGGCCCTTCTTTAATCGGTTCCTCTTTAGTTGCCCTCTTTTTAATCGGTTCGTCTATATGTGGTTCTTCTCTAGCGGGTTGCTTTTCATGGTGACCTCCTTCGGTGAAAGACTTCACCTCTGCATAACCTCTTCCACAGGCCACACAGTTCCCTTCCATCATGATACAATCATCATGGTAAGCTTTTCCACATTGACATTTTAATTCGCTGTCGGGATCTATCGGACTTTGACAGATGGTGCACCTCTCATAAGAAGATTTAGGCGTAGGGGATGGGGTGTTAGAAGTGTGAGAAATACCGGCCACCGCCGCCCCGCTTCCACCTCTAGACGGGGAAGGAGATGACAGAGTCCGAGATTTAGACTCAGAGACAGGGGAAACTTCCGATGGTCTCTCTGATCTCCTCTTTTTTAGCTCTTCCAATTTTTGCCCTCTTTGCTGTCTGATCTTCGAGAACTTTGATTCTTTAACAGGCATGAGCTTTTCCTGTTCCTCTCTCCGTCTTTTCCAGTACACGAACATGCCTATCAACACTATAGCGATGGGGATAGGGACGAAGTACCACCAATTGATCCCTACATGTCCTACCTTGGTTTGCGATTCAAGTTCATTGCCGGCAGCATCTTCTGCGATTATTTGATAATCAACATCGCTGAAACCGACATCCTCGCCTGGTATCGTCGCTTTATATTCGCCCTCTACCCTTTCCATCTCTTTTTCTTTCCATCCATCATCCCCTTCATAACGGAGGATTACCTTGTTTAGAGAGCTCTCTCCAGTGCTTATGGTGGCAGTGACCGTCATCTCGTTGTTCCACACAGTATCCGATGTATCAACATCGTTCAATGAAGGTAAGGTCATATCTATCTGTATCCATTCAACATCTCCTTTTTCGTTCAAGTTGCCGGCTTCATCAATAGCTCTTATCCCGAGGTAAAATTGACCTTCTTTATCTATCTCAAAACTCCCCTGATAAGATTCCCAATCGCTTTCTTCTCCCAATCTATATTGCACCGTCTCTATTCTTGATCCACCCTTATTGTCCACAAATATGCTTACCTCAGGAGGGGTTTTATACCACCCGCTCGGTTCTGGCTCCGTAATCTCATAGTCGAGCCCCGGTTCTAAAGTATCGACTTTGAAATGATTAGACTCCGCCTCATCTTCCTCTGAACTCTTCAGCCCTGCGCTGTTCTCAGCGAGGTACTCAACGGTGTGTTCACCATCCTCGAGCTTGAGCTCTACTTGACCATCTTTCACGCTCTGCCACTCACCCTCTCCGGCGTCATTGATGATCCTGTAGCTTATATTAGATATGCCTGAGGTCGCATCCTCAGCCTTTATAGTGACAGTGGGTTCCTCTACATACCAGTCATTTTGGCCTCCCGGGCTGGGGGATTCAAAATTCACTGAGGGAGGCGTAGTGTCTATCCTTATGCTCTTTACCTTATCTCCCTCGACATTGCTCGCTCTATCAACTGCCCTATAATGAAGGGTGGTTTCTCCTTCCTCATCGATCGTTATACTCCCGCTTTCACCTTCGATCTGCTCCCATCCTTCCTCATTCAACTGGTACTCGATATAGTTTATTCCTGAAAGTTCATCTTCTGCGGCAAAAGTCACTTCTACTTCACCGGTGTACCATCCGCCTTCACCTTCAGGCCCTTCTACGGCGATAGAACTTTCAGGTTTAGTGTCATCGATCTTGAAGGTCTCACGTTTTACATCTCCTTCATTACCCACATTATCTATGGCATAAAAACTGACTTCATGTGATCCAGGATCATAAACGCTCGTACTCCCCTCAGTTCCCTCTATATCTCCCCAATCACCACCATCTATCCTGTACCGGATCCGATCTACTCCTGAATGGATGTCTTCTGCTGCGAAATGGATCTCAACTTCGCTGCAGTACCAGCCGTTTTGTGGACCTTCACCTTCTAAAGTTATCGAACTTTCCGGTGGGTCCTTGTCAACGGTAAAAGAATTTTCATTTGATGTATGTTCGTTACCTGCGAGGTCCTCAGCGATTATGTAATAATCTACCTCAGTTCCATGGGCCTGGTCAGGTATATCACCGCTGTACTTATCCCCGCCTATAGAATTCATAGGAGCGCTCTGCCAGAGACCTCCATCAACCCTATACTTTATCTCAAGAGAGGTATCATTCACACCACTGTGTTGATCGGTCACGGTAGCGCTAACAGTATAGGGGCCCTGAGCCTGCCATTCTCCTATCGGTTCAAGTTCTATCTCAGGGGGATAAGTGTCCACAGAGTAATCAATGTTGATCTCTTCTAAAATAGGTGTATTCTGGCCTTCCGATGTTTCGAAGGTCGCTCTGTACTGTATATATCTGTCAACGGGGCTCTGGACTTCGCCGCCGTTGCTTGCTTCTTCCCAGGAAGACCAACTGCTGCCGTCAGGAGACGTTCTGGTCTCTATAGTCAAGGTGGTCCCTGATGGTTCATCCGAATTCCAGTGGATGGTGCCCAAATCGTACATCCCTGGACCTGTGTCGTGTACGCTCGATACTAGAGTTCCTGAATCCTCGTGAGTTTCGACCATCGCCTCCATGGTCGTTATCACATCGTCATCCGCCCAATCCATAGTTTGCGGAGTCGTTGTGATCTCTCCATTATAATAGTATTGACCATTTTCTCCAGTAAAACCTACGGTGCTCAGATCTCCCAGTGTATATTGACCCAATTTGTCACCTCCCTGTACAGGGATGGGGAGTTGATCACTACTAGTATCCCAAGTCTTGATGGTCCAAGATTCTGGATCAAAGGTCTCAGTTTCAGCTGCAAAATACTCGTCTTGATTACTCGTTGGGCGTAATATCTTGAGTTTAAAGGCGGAATGGCGTTCAGCGCAGGTAACCGTGAATTCGATTATCTCGCCTCCTCGATCGATATTGAAATCATCCCGACCAGGAAAAGTAGTATATCCAGGTTCCCAATAATAATCTTCATTAGGCGACTCTGCAGCTCCTACCTGAAGCTCATATGTATCCAGCATCACCTCACCAGGGGAAGAACTCGTGTCTAGATTAGTAGTGTCTCCTTGCTCGAAATCGGACTGTGTGGTCTGGGTCCAGGTTTGGGTTGACAATGTCTTCCTTTCCTCCTGCTCCATAGAAGCGGAAGATGGTGAAAATAGACCTACAAGTACAGAAGTCAATAAGATGACGATGATCAGGAATAGCAAATATCTTTCGAACGATCTTTCTATCATACGTTCGACTCCTTTTTCTCCTACATAATTATTGAGCGGTAGTAAATTATATATTCTTTTCAGACTATTTATGCTTTTTGTTTTTATCTCATTTTAGTCGGAAATCAACCACTGTGTTTTAGAGAATTAGATAATGTTTCATTCTCCAAAGATGAATGTATGATATTGTATCTCCCCGTTAACTATCAATTCGGACCTTACCACCCTAAATCCTTCACCCGAAACTAAATCAACAAATCTGTTCTCATCGTCGAGATCATTCAGCTCCGTCTCATTGGTGACATAGTCTATGTTATCAGGGTCCCATAGATGGACTCTCTTGCTGTCTTCTGCGGTAAAATCGGATGAAGCTATCTTACCGTCCGCCTCCAAATTAACGTCGGTAGAACTGATGCGTATGTCATATTTCTCTCCATCTACTTCTGAAGGAAGCGTAACGGCGGAAGCGTTCTCTCTAAAGGTGAAATATACGGAGGAATTGGAGTGGGTATTCGATAGTTCATTCACCTTAGAAGATATCTCGTTAGATATGCTCTTCAACTTGGTCTCTTCGATATCATCTCTTGCAACCGAAAAAACGAATACCGAAAAGATTACCAGAAACATGGTGAATATCGAAACGATGATCTTTGAAAGTGCCCAATCCAACATCTTACCACTCTAATACATCTAGCTCAACATAATAATCGTTCGCTACACCGTCGCCGTTCAGATCGAACTCCGCGGGTTTTTTCACGATGGATATCTTTTGACTTCCTCCGGGTATAACTAGAGTGTCGTTACTGGGAGAAGACATAGGTATCCCTTTCCGGCCGTGGGTTACTAGTATCGAATGCTCAGATTCGCCTTGCAACTGGTAATAGATCGCTCTGGTGTCAACGGACCCTGATAACGGCGCTCCCGCTCGGACATATTCGGTATCAGAGGGTAATTCAACCTCCAGGACAGTGCTTGCATTTACTCCCTGGATGTACACGCTCTCGACTGCGGAGGAGATCTGATTTACTTCCTGGGACAGCTGTTCCTCGGCACTCGAGGTCTGGTAATAAGATAGGGCCGAGAGCATCATAGGGATAGCTATTGCTAGAACTATAATGATAATCAGAAGCCTGAAAGGATAATCCATGACCGCTTCCTCAGACCGCTTCAGTTTCTTCAACTCTGTTTTTTCTTTTCCTTTTCTATCCATTTTACCTGCCTCTTGTTTTATGTATCTTCATCTTCAAGATCGGCACCGCAAGACGGGCATCGCTCCGACCCCGGTTCGATCGAGTTATTGCACACAGGACATTTGGTAAGTTCTTCTTTTTCTTCCTCTTCTACTGATTCCTCCTCCGCCTCTTCAATATCGCCCTCTTCTTCCTCGACTTTTTCTTCAGATTCCTCTTCTACTTTTTCCTCGACTTCTTCGGCTTCTTCCTCGACCTCTTCGGTTTCTTCTACATCTTCCTCAGGTTCCTCCTCTATTTCCTCAACCCCCTCTTCAGCTTCACTAACTTCACCTTTTTCTTCATCAGGAAGGTCAGCCCCGCAAGCCCAGCATTGATTAGTCCCAGGTTCAACTTCATTATTGCAAACCGGACACTCGAGGAGTTCTTCCACTTCACCAG